>NZ_SCFG01000007.1:0-219231 GCF_022496645.1 Pseudomonas sp. TMW22089 | reverse complement strand
TTCTTTTCGGTCACTTGTTTGACCGCCTGGATTTTGAATTCTTCGGGATATCGCTGGTTGCTCATGGCACCTCCTAATGGGCCTCATTTTAAGGCTTGGAGGTGTCTACGAAACTAGGGGCGATTCAGCCTATCGATAGCAGATTACAAAAACCTTATCTCTGTGCAAGTACATTATTCGAAGGTGCTGATGCTGACCACAGAAACGACTACCTCTGTGACGACACGAAATTGAGCCTGTTAAGGACACGATGGAGATTTTTGATGGTGGACATGAAAGGCACACGATAAGATACAACGCAAGGTGATCCATTCGGATGTACCTAAACGCTGTCACACATCGAGATTTTTTACTGATAAATCCTTGTAGAATCAAGGACTTAGAGAATGGAGGCAACCCCACCAGCCACACCCCGGCACACAATGTTCCCGCTGTGGCTGCTTCCTTCCGGATCTGACCAGGTTAACGGGTAATCGTTGCGGAGGGACCGATAGGGTCACCATAACAACATCCGCTTAGCAGCGAACGGCGCCATTGTACCTGTCTGAGGAAAACTTACAACCGCTGCGGCAAGAATAAAAAAATGAGCGGGCTCAAGCACTTGGATTGGGCCATACAGGGCGGGGACCGGGCAGCAGACTCTGCAGGAGCGAGCTTTCAACAAGGCCGCGAAGAGCTCGCGAGCAAGCTCGCTCCTGCAGGGGGCTACCACTCTAGATCTGGATGCCCTGCTCACCCAGGAACGCCACAAAGGCTTCCTCATCCAGCACCTTGAGCCCCAGCTCATTGGCCTTGACCAGTTTCGAGCCCGCGCCGGGGCCCGCTACCACGCAATGGGTCTTGCCGGAGACCGAACCCGAAACCTTGGCTCCCAGGCTTTCGAGTTTGTCTTTGGCGACGTCGCGACTCATCAACTCCAGCGAGCCGGTCAGCACCCAGGTCTGCCCGGCCAGCGGCAAACCTTCCACGGTCTTTTTCTCGCTCTGCCAGTGCATGCCGAAGTCGCGCAACTGCGCCTCGACAGCCAGAGCCGCCCGGGCATTTTCTGGGTTGTCGAAAAATTCGCGCACCGCTTTGGCCTGTTTCTCAGGCAGCGCCTGACGCATATCGAGCCAGTCAGCGTTGATTACCCCCTCAAGGGTTACAAACTTTTCGGCCAGCTTTTGCGCACCACCCGGTCCCACCGAGGGGATATGCAGCTTGTCGATCAACCCGCCCAAGGTGGCACTGGCCGCGAACTCGGCCCCCAGATCCCCCTGGTCCTGCAATTCCAGTCCACGCTCAAGCAATTGCGCTATCACCTGCTGGTTATGGGCATCACCGAAGAAGCTGTGAATCTCGTGGGCCACTTCCAGCCCGACATCCGGCAAGTAGGTGAGTACTTGCGGCAAAGCACGCTGTACACGCTCCAGAGAGGCCAATGAGCGCGCCAGTACTTTGGCCGTCTCCTCTCCTACATCGGGAATTCCCAGAGCGTATATAAAACGCGCCAATGCCGGACGCTTGCTGTCCGCTATTGCCTGCAGCAAATTCTTGCTCGACAGCTCGGCAAACCCTTCAAGATCGACAATTTTTTCGAAGGTCAGGGTGTACAGATCGGCCGGCGAACTCACCAACCCCTCATCCACCAACTGCTCGACGCTTTTTTCGCCCAGGCCTTCAATATCCATGGCCCGACGCGAAACAAAGTGAATGATCGCCTGTTTGAGCTGGGCCCCGCAGGCCAGTCGCCCGACACAGCGGTACACCGCCCCTTCACTGATGGTTTCGCGACCCTTGCTGCGCTTGATCAGTTGCGTGCGCTCTACGTGGGAACCGCACACTGGACAGCTCTCCGGGATCTGCACCGGGCGAGCGTTTTCAGGACGCCGCTCCAGCACCACTTGCACCACCTGCGGAATCACATCACCGGCACGGCGAATAATCACCGTGTCACCAATCATCAGCCCCAGACGCGCCACTTCATCCATGTTGTGCAGCGTGGCATTGGAGACCGTGACCCCCGCCACCTTGACCGGCTTTAAACGCGCCACCGGCGTGACCGCACCGGTACGACCGACCTGAAACTCCACATCCAGCAGCTCGGTCAGCTCTTCCATCGCCGGGAACTTGTGAGCAATAGCCCAGCGCGGCTCGCGGGCACGAAAGCCCAGCTCACGCTGCGATGCCAGGCTATTGACCTTGAACACCACACCATCGATTTCATAAGGCAGGGACGCGCGGCGCTCGCCAATATCACGGTAGTAGTCCAGGCATTCGCCAATGCCCCGGGCCAGTTTCAATTCATGACTGATCGGCATGCCCCATTGCTGCAACTGCTTGAGATTGCCGATATGGGTGTCTGAAAACTCCTCAGACACCTGACCAAGGCCGTAGCAGCAAAACTCCAAAGGACGACTGGCGGTAATTTTCGAGTCCAGCTGCCGCAAACTGCCTGCTGCGGCGTTACGCGGGTTGGCAAAGGTTTTGCCGCCTGCGGCTAGCTGGGTCTCGTTAAGACGGTCAAAGCCGGCCTTGGACATGAAGACCTCGCCCCGCACCTCCAGGACTGCGGGCCAACCGCTGCCATGCAGCTTGAGCGGGATATTGCGTACCGTGCGCACGTTGACACTGATGTCTTCGCCCGTGGTGCCGTCTCCGCGAGTAGCTCCGCGCACCAGATTGCCGTCCCGATACAGCAAGCTGACCGCCAGACCATCGAGCTTGGGCTCACAGCTGTATTCAACTTCGGCGCCGCCGCCAAACAGATCGCCCGCCGGCAAATCCAGACCTTCGCTGACGCGCCGGTCGAATTCACGCATGTCTGTTTCATCAAAGGCGTTGCCAAGACTCAGCATCGGCACTTCGTGGCGCACTTGAGTAAAAGCCGACAACGCCGCGCTGCCGACTCGCTGGGTCGGCGAGTCCGGGGTGATCAGCTCCGGATGCTCGGTCTCCAGCGCTTTGAGCTCGCGAAACAGACGATCGTACTCGGCGTCCGGAATGCTGGGCTCGTCGAGTACGTGATAGCGATAGTTGTGCTGATCCAGTTCAGCGCGCAGCTCTAGAATTCGGGTATTGGCGGCGGTCATGGGGTGTTCTCTCACAAAGCAAAAGAGCAGCCGAGGCTGCTCTTGCGTTAATCATTTTGCGTTTCTGCGGGAGCAAGCATGCCTGCCCCCACCTGTTTAGCGTTTCTGGGTCAGGGCACGACGCTCGAACTCGACGATGCGCTGACGGTAATGCTCGATGGTCTGAGCCGTCAAAACACTGCGCTGGTCATCTTTAAGCTCACCGTTGAGCTCCTGGGACAACTTGCGTGCAGCGGCAACCATCACATCGAATGCCTGCTTGGGATGACGCGGGCCCGGCAAGCCGAGAAAGAAGCTCACGGCAGGGGTGCTGAACAGGTCAATATCATCCAGATCAAACACGCCCGGTTTCACGGCGTTGGCCATGGAGAACAACACTTCGCCATTACCGGCCATGCTTTCGTGGCGGTGGAAAATATCCATCTCACCAAAGCGCAAACCGCTTTCAAGGATGTTCTGCAGCAATGCAGGCCCTTTGAAGCCGGCAGGATCGCGACTGATCACACTGATGACCAGCACTTCTTCAGCGGCCTGTTGTGCTGCTGGCTCCTTCGCTTCAACCGCCGCCACACTTGGCGCTGAACGCCCACGTGGTTTGGCTTCCTGGGCGAAGTCATCATCGCGGGCGCTGATGCTCGGACCGTCTTCCAGATCCAGATTGAGGTTCAGGTCACCCTGGCTCGGCTCCCCGCCACGCTTGCTGCGCTTGGAACCCTTGTCCCGTGGCGACATGCTGACCGATGGCAGGTCGTGCTCGTCAAGCTGGGGCTCTTTATGGGCCGGCGTGTCCAGGACTCGCGAAGGACCCAGCAGCTCGGCGCTGGTCTCCTCGTCAGGGACGTTGGAAAAGCTGCGGTCAAGGCGAAACTTGAGTTTGCCCTTGCCACCGCGCATACGGCGCCAGCCATCAAAAAGAATACCGGCGATGACCACTATGCCGATGACTATCAGCCACTCGCGCAGACCGATTTCCATGTAATCCCGTGCCCCTAAAAAATGATTCTATGAAGAAGAGCCTAAAGCCCTTTAAAACGTGGCGCCAACTCTATGTTCTGAATGGCGTTTTACCCACGTACAAAAAATTAGACGCTAAATTAACACGACCAAAGATAACTTTACACCGTCTGTCGCATTGGGCTAATGCCCATATAGCCCACGACCCATCAGTCATGCCAGACAAATATTCAGGAATTCTCTTTCGAGAAGAAAAATCCCCCTACATGCTTATAGCTCAAGCATCGACCATTGCCATTGCCTCCTCGACATCAACCGCCACCAGACGAGAGCAGCCGGGCTCATGCATTGTCACCCCCATCAACTGATCGGCCATTTCCATGGCGATTTTGTTGTGGGTGATGTAAATGAATTGCACGGTCTGTGACATCTCTTTTACCAGGCGGGCATAGCGGCCCACGTTAGCGTCATCAAGCGGTGCGTCAACTTCATCAAGCATGCAAAACGGCGCAGGATTGAGTTTGAAAATGGCAAAAACCAGTGCCAGGGCAGTCAATGCTTTCTCGCCACCGGACAGCAAATGAATGGTGCTGTTCTTCTTGCCCGGTGGACGCGCCATGATAGTTACCCCTGTATCGAGTAAATCTTCGCCCGTCAGTTCCAAATAAGCGCTGCCACCACCGAAAACTTTTGGGAAAAGTGCCTGTAATCCACCATTTATCTGATCAAAGGTGTCTTTGAAGCGACTGCGCGTCTCTTTGTCGATCTTGCGAATAACGTTTTCCAGGGTATCCAGCGCCTCGACCAGGTCGGCATCCTGGGCATCCAGATAACGTTTGCGCTCGGACTGCTGCTGGTACTCATCGATGGCCGCGAGGTTGATGGCCCCCAGACGTTGAATCCGCGCTGCAATACGTTCCAGCTCTTCTTCAGCCTGCTGCTCATTGACCTCGGCATTCAGGGTTGCAAGCACCCCGTGCAGGTCATAGCCATCGGCCAGCAACTGATCCTGCAACGTGGTTCGACGCACTGTCAGCGCCTGCCACTCCATGCGCTGCTGCTCAAGCTGCCCGCGAATCAGCTGCGATTGCTGCTCGGCCTGATTGCGGCGTTTTTCAGCGTCGCGCAATTCACGGTCAGCATCCTCAAGGGCGGTCTGGGCAATTTTGAGCTCCTGATCCACGGTCAGGCACTTGTCGAGCAACTCTTCAAGCTTGAGGCGCAACTCTTCGAGGGGGGCCTCGCCCTCCTCCAGATTAAGACTGAGCTGTTCACGCTTTTCCGCCAGACGCTCGGACTGCAACTCCAGCCGCTCAAGGGCCTGGCGCGTTGAGTCGTGCTGCGCCTTGAGCGAGCCTAGGCGCACCGCCAGCTGGTGAGCGTGATCCTTGTGCTGACGCGCTTCCTGGCGCACCCGGTCCAGGCGCTCGCGCAGACTGTCGCGCTGGGCCAACAGCAGCTCACGCCGCTCAGTGTCGGTGGCCATGGCATCCAGTGCATCCTGGAGCTGCAGGCGGGACTCGCCAACCTGCTCATGCTCCAGGGCTCGCTGCTCTCCCAGCTCGACCAGCTCTTCATCCAGGCGACGCCGGCGCAAGGTCAATTGCTCGACCTTGGCTTTGCTGGCAGATAGCAGGGCCTTGATCTCACCTTGCTGACGAGCTTCGTCCTGCAGACGGCGACGCACCTGCTCGCGGGAGTCTTCCTGGGTCAACTGTTGCTCGCGCAAACGCTGTAGCTGTTCTTCAAGGCTGGCCAGTGCGGCTTCACGCTCTTCGCGCTCAGCACCCAAATGCTGAATTTCCTGCCCCCGGGCCAACACGCCGCTTTGCGCTTCGCTGGCACGCCGAACCCGCAAAAAGTTGCGCCCTACCCAATACCCGTCCCGGCTGATCAGGCTCTGGCCATCGGCCAATTGCACGCGCATGGCCAGCGCCTGCTCCAGGGTTTCCACCGCCCTGACCTGACCCAGCCATGGCGAGAGATCGAAGTCGGCCTCGACCTTGTCCAGCAAACTGCCGGCCAAACGACCGCCCTGGGTACCGGCACTGAACAGGCGCAGGTCGCCCTGGGCAAAACCGGCCAGGTCCAGTTGCGCAAAGTCATCCACCAGCACGGCCTGCAAGTCGGCGCCAAGAACCGTCTCGACCGCCAGCTCCCAGCCGGCTTCAACGCGCAGGCCTTCGGCCAGACGTGGGCGATCGGCGAGCTGCTGGTCTTGCAACCACTGCGCTGCACCGGTGCCCGGGTCCAGAGCTGCCTGCTGCAAGGCCTCAAGGGAGGCCAGGCGACCGTTGAGCCGCTGCAGCTCACCCTGTGCCTGCTGCTGATTGTGTGTCGCCTGCTGCAAATCGTGCCGCACCTGCTCCAGCCGCTCGACCAGCAGCTCTTCACTGGCTTGCAGTTCTTCCTGGGTCAGCTCGCTGGTTGCCAGTTGCTCACTCAGCTCGAGAATCGCCGCATCTTCAGGATCGGCCGCCAGCAAGGCGCGCTCTTCTGCCAACCGGCGCTGACGTTCGGCCACGCGCTCCATGCTGGTTTCCAGCTGCTGGATACGCGCCTGCAAGACTTCGGACTGACGCTGGGGCTCTGCCGAGCGCTGGTTGAAATCATCCCACTGCTCTTGCCAGCCATGCATGGTGTGTTCGGATTCTTCCAGCGCGGCTGCCGCTTCTTCGGCCGCAGCGCTGGTCAGTTCCTGCTCTGGTGCGAGCATTTCAAGCTCTTCACCCAGCGTCGCCAACATCGTCCGGTCATGCCCCAGATGGGCCTCGGTTTCGAGACGGGAACGCTCGGCTTCGCGCAGGTCATCCTGCAACTGACGCAAACGCTGCTGACCGTGCTGAATGCTTTGCTCGACCCGGGCAATATCACCGCCGACCGAATAGAAGCGTCCTTGCACCAAATTAAAGCGTTCTGACAGATCATGGTGCCCGTCACGCAAGCGTTCGATGCTGGCATCGGCATTGCGCTGCTCGGCCACCAGGGCTTCGAAACTGACTTCCTGGTTGCCAATAACCGCTTCGCGCTGGCCCACTTGCTCGTTCAGTGCCTGCCAGCGCAAAGCTGACAGCTGAGCCTTGAGCTGACGCTCTTGGGCCTTGTATTCCTGATATTTCTCGGCTGCCTGGGCCTGGCGATGCAAGCGCTCAAGCTGACGCCCCAACTCTTCACGCAGGTCGGTCAGGCGGGCGAGGTTTTCGTGGGTACGGCGAATACGGTTTTCAGTCTCGCGGCGACGCTCCTTGTATTTGGAGATGCCTGCCGCCTCTTCGATAAAGTTACGCAGATCCTCAGGCTTGGACTCGATCAGTTTCGAGATCATGCCCTGCTCGATAATCGAATAACTGCGCGGCCCGAGACCGGTTCCCAGGAAAATATCGGTGATATCACGCCGACGGCACTTGGTACCGTTGAGGTAATAGGTGGTCTGACTGTCGCGGGTCACTTTACGACGGATGGAAATCTCGGCGTAGGCCGCGTATTCGCCCAGCAGCGTGCCGTCGGAGTTATCGAACACCAGTTCGATGCTGGCCTGACTCACCGGCTTGCGTGTGGTGGAACCGTTGAAGATGACATCCGTCATCGACTCGCCGCGCAGGTTTTTAGCCGAGCTTTCACCCATCACCCAGCGCACGGCGTCGATGATGTTCGACTTGCCGCAGCCGTTAGGGCCTACAACGGCCGCCATATTGCTCGGGAAGTTAACGGTTGTCGGATCGACGAAGGACTTGAAGCCCGCGAGTTTGATGCAAGTGAGGCGCACGCTCAGGCAACCGTCAAGGCAGACAGCACCAGGTCACAACTGCGCTGGGCATAGCGGCTCAGAACCTCGCGAATCTGCGGCAAATCACGCGCCACTACGGCTTCGAGCAACTGCGCGAAGAGTTCCAGGTATTCGCTCATTTCAGCCTTGCGCTGATCCAGCGCCAGGTAATAGGCACGGCTCATGGCCGGATGCAGGTTTTCAACGGTTTCCTGCAAATACGGGTTGTCGGCAAACGGAAACGCCGCACGCATCACATTGAAACTGTCTTCGACAAATGCACTGATGTCCTGACGCTCGTAGCTGGCGACCAGACGCTGCTGAATCTGCAGGAAAGGCCCCAGATCAGCCTGTACCGCCCAGCGGCGGGCCACGGCGTTGCCCAGCAGAATGTACATCTCGCTCATCAGCGTGCACAGGCTCTGCACTTTGTGCGCAGTGAGCTCGGTGACATGGGCGCCGCGCCGCGGGAGGATGGCGATCAGGTGCCGGCGCTCGAGAATCAGCAACGCTTCGCGCACAGAACCGCGACTGACGTTAAGTGCCAGAGTCACTTTCTGCTCTTGAATGCGCTCCCCAGGCTTGAGCTCGCCCCGAATGATGCGTTCGGCGAGGTGGTGAGCGATTTGCTCGGCGAGGCTATCCGGCGCCTTGAACGTCATGTTTTACCTTCAAAATCTTCGATCAGTACAAGCGGCGCAGTGTAACTCACTTGCCCGGTGCTAGCGGAGTGCCGCAAACCCTGAATTTGGCACGAAATAAGCAAATAAATTCCCGTTATTTAAATCACCGGGACAGTCGAGCCTAATTTCTTGACCTGAGAGTCAGCTTTAGCTAGATTCAGTCCATCCCGCTCTATAACAATAATGATTTTGCGAGGCCTTCCGTGATCCAGTTCCTACTCAACCAGACGCTGCGCTGCGAGCATGCGCTGGACCCGAACATGACCGTGCTTGAATACTTGCGCGAGCACCTGCACAAACCCGGCACCAAGGAAGGGTGCGCCAGCGGCGACTGCGGTGCCTGCACTGTGGTGGTGGGTGAGTTGCATAGCGACGATACAGGCACCCGGAGCCTGCGCTATCGCAGTATCAATTCGTGCCTGACCTTTGTTTCGACCTTGCACGGTAAGCAACTGATCAGCGTTGAAGACCTCAAACACCAGGGCCAGCTGCACAGCGTGCAACGGGCAATGGTCGACTGCCATGGTTCACAGTGCGGTTTCTGCACCCCGGGCTTCGTGATGTCGCTGTTCGCCCTGCAAAAGAACAGCACCGGCCTCCATGATGGTCATCAGGCGCACGAAGCGCTGGCCGGCAACCTGTGTCGCTGTACCGGTTACCGCCCCATCCTGGCCGCCGCCGAGCAGGCCTGCAACGCAGAGCGGGGCGATCAGTTCGATGCGCAACAGAGCCAGACCATCGCTCAACTCGAAGCCATTGCCCCGACCCAGACCGCAGAACTGAACAGCGGCGACAAACGCTGCCTGCTGCCCTTGACCATCAGCGATCTGGCTCAGCTATATGAGTCGCACCCCCAGGCCCGCCTGCTGGCCGGAGGGACCGATCTGGCCCTGGAAGTCACCCAGTTTCATCGCCCGTTACCGGTCATGATCTATGTCGGCAACGTGGCCGAAATGAAACTGATCGAACGCTTTGAGGACCGCCTTGAAATCGGGGCTGCCGTTTCACTGACTGACGCCTACAGCACGCTCAAGGCTGAATACCCGGACTTCGGCGAACTGCTGCAACGCTTCGCGTCCTTGCAAATCCGCAATCAGGGCACCCTTGGCGGCAATATTGGCAACGCCTCGCCCATTGGTGACACGCCTCCACTACTGATCGCTCTCGGTGCACAGTTGGTGCTGTGCAAAGGGGAAGCCCGGCGCACCCTGGCGATTGAGGATTACTTCATCGACTACCGGGTGACGGCTCGTCAGGAAGGCGAGTTTATCGAGAAAATTGTCATCCCTCGCGCCAGCCAGAGTCATACCTTTCGCGCCTATAAAGTATCCAAGCGCCTGGATGACGACATCAGTGCCGTGTGCGCGGCCTTCAACCTGCATATCGACAACGGCCTGGTGGTTGAGGCACGGGTCGCCTATGGCAGGATGGCTGCCATCTCCAAACGGGCCAAAGCCTGTGAAGATGCCCTGCTCGGCGCCCCCTGGAACCCGTCGACCCTTGAGCGGGCCTGTGCGGCACTGGCTGAAGACTTCACCCCGCTGTCCGACTTTCGCGCCAGCAAGGAATACCGCCTGCTGAGCGCGCAAAACCTGCTGCGTAAATTTTTCATCGAGCAGCAAACGCCACACCTTGAGACGCGGGTAACAGCATATGTCTAATCATCACAAGATTGAGCCAACCCAGGCCGAGTTGACCGCCCTCTTCCGGCAAGACCTGAAGACCGGCGTTGGCCGCAGTGTCAAACATGACAGTGCCGAGAAGCACGTTTCGGGTGAAGCACAGTACATCGATGACCGACTTGAGTTTCCCAATCAGCTACATCTTTACGCGCGCTTGTCCGACCGGGCTCACGCCAGAATCATTCGCGTCGATACAGCGCCCTGCTATGGCTTTGACGGAGTGCGTCTGGCAATCACCCATGAGGATATTCCCGGCCTCAAGGACATTGGTCCGCTGCTGCCCGGCGACCCGCTGCTGGCCATCGACAAGGTGGAATTTGTTGGCCAGCCGGTACTGGTAGTGGCCGCAAAGGACCTGGATACCGCCCGCAAGGCCGCAATGGCGGCGATTATCGAGTATGAAGACCTGGAGCCGGTGCTCGATGTGGTGCAGGCCCTGCGCAACAAGCACTTCGTGCTCGAAAGCCACACCCATCAACGCGGCGACTCGAGCGGTGCACTGGCCCGGGCCACTCACCGCTTGCAGGGCAGCCTGCATATCGGCGGGCAAGAACACTTTTATCTCGAAACCCAGATCTCCTCGGTAATGCCTACCGAAGATGGCGGCATGATTGTTTACTGCTCGACGCAAAATCCGACCGAAGTACAGAAACTGGTCGCCGAAGTCCTTGATGTTTCGATGAACAAAATCGTCGTCGACATGCGGCGCATGGGCGGAGGCTTTGGCGGCAAGGAGACCCAGGCGGCCAGCCCCGCCTGCCTGTGCGCGGTAGTCGCGCGCCTGACCGGCCAGCCGAGCAAAATGCGTTTGCCACGGGTCGAAGACATGCTGATGACCGGCAAGCGTCATCCGTTCTATATCGAATACGACGTCGGCTTCGATGCCAAGGGCCAACTGCAAGGCATTCAGCTGGACCTGGCCGGTAACTGCGGGTGCTCGCCGGACCTGTCCAATTCCATCGTCGACCGCGCCATGTTCCATGCCGACAACGCCTATTACCTGGGCGACGCAACGATCAATGGCCATCGCTGCAAAACCAACACCGCTTCAAACACCGCCTATCGCGGTTTTGGCGGGCCCCAAGGAATGGTTGCCATCGAAGAGGTCATGGACCGTATCGCCCGCCACCTGGCCCTCGATCCGCTGGCCGTGCGCAAGGCCAACTACTACGGCAAGACTGAACGCAACGTGACCCACTATTACCAGACCGTGGAGCACAACCTGCTGGAGGAAATGACCGCAGATCTCGAGGCAAGCAGCCAGTATTACGAGCGACGCGAAGCGATCAAGGCGTTTAACGCCAGCAGTCCGGTGCTGAAAAAAGGCCTGGCACTGACCCCGGTTAAATTCGGTATTTCCTTTACCGCCAGTTTTCTCAACCAGGCCGGGGCACTGATCCATATCTACACTGACGGCAGCATCCACCTCAACCACGGTGGTACCGAGATGGGTCAGGGCTTGAACATCAAGGTGGCCCAGGTGGTGGCCGAGGTGTTTCAAGTGGAGATCAGTCGCGTGCAAATCACCGCGACCAACACTGACAAGGTGCCAAACACCTCGCCGACTGCCGCCTCCAGCGGTGCCGACCTGAATGGCAAGGCCGCGCAAAACGCTGCTGAAATCATCAAGCAACGGCTGATCGAGTTTGCAGCCGGCAAGTATCAGGTCGAGCCGCAGGATGTGATGTTTCACAATGGCCAGGTCCGCGTTGGCGAGCAGATCATCAGCTTTGAAACCCTGATCCAGCAGGCATATTTCGGCCAGGTCTCACTGTCGAGCACCGGCTACTACAAAACACCAAAGATCTTTTATGACCGCAACCAGGCACGCGGAAGGCCGTTTTACTACTTTGCCTTTGGCGCCGCCTGCGCCGAAGTCATAGTCGACACCCTGACCGGCGAATACAAGATGTTGCGCACAGACATCCTCCACGACGTGGGCGCCTCCCTGAACCCGGCCATTGATATTGGCCAGGTCGAAGGTGGCTACATCCAGGGCGCCGGCTGGCTGACCATGGAAGAACTGGTGTGGAATGCCAAAGGCAAACTCATGACCAGCGGCCCGGCCAGCTACAAGATTCCGGCCGTGGCGGACATGCCCCTGGACCTGAGGGTAACCCTGGTGGAGAACCGCAAGAACCCGGAAGACACGGTGTTCCACTCCAAGGCCGTAGGCGAGCCACCGTTCATGCTCGGCATCGCCGCCTGGTGTGCGATCAAGGATGCAGTCGCCAGCCTCGCCGATTATCGCCTGCAACCCGAGATCGACGCGCCGGCAACGCCGGAGCGGGTGTTGTGGGGGTGTGAGCAAATGCGTAAAGCAGCCCGGGGGAAACCGTATGAATAACTGGATCAGCGCCCTGGCCGACCTGCAGCAACAAGGCGAACCTTGCGTCCTGGTGACCATTATCGAGGAGCAAGGCTCGACCCCGCGCAATGCCGGCTCGAAGATGGTAATCAGTGCCGCGCAGACCTTCGACACCATCGGCGGCGGTCATCTGGAATACAAGGCGATGGAGATTGCCCGCCAGATGCTCGACAGCGGCAAGCACGACACCCATCTGCAGCGGTTCAGCCTGGGCGCCAGCCTGGGCCAATGTTGTGGCGGCGTAACCCTGTTGCTGTTCGAGCCCATGGGCCAGGTGCAGGCCCAGATCGCCGTCTTTGGCGCCGGCCATGTGGCGCGTGCACTGGTGCCGCTGCTTGCCGGCCTGCCGTGCCGGGTGCGCTGGATCGACTCGCGGGAACAGGAATTCCCGACGCAAATACCTGCAGGCGTGCGAAAAATCGTCACCGATGAACCCGTCGACGAGGTGGATGCGCTGCCAACAGGTTGCTACTGCATCGTCATGACGCATAATCACGCCCTGGACCTGGAACTCAGCGCCGCCTTGCTCAAACGTAACGACTTTACCTACTTCGGTTTGATTGGTTCCCAAACCAAGCGCGTGAAGTTCGAGCATCGCCTGCGCGACCGCGGTTTCAGCCCGCAACATTTGCAGCGCTTGCGCTGCCCGATGGGCTTGAGCGAAGTCAAAGGCAAACTGCCTGTGGAAATCGCCATATCCATCGCCGGCGAAATCATCGCCACCTATAACGCCCACTTTGGCCAGCACACGGCCAGTGGCAACACCGCGTCATCTGAACCCATTAAACAATTGCTGCCGTCTTCACGACGCAGCCATGCCACGCACCGAGAATTGTCATGACCTGTAAAGCCTATCGCGCCGCCATCCTGCACAGCATTGCCGACCCCGCCGAAGTCGGCATCGAAGCCTCCTATGAGTATTTCGAAGATGGCCTGCTGGTGGTCGACAACGGCCTGATCAAAGCCGTCGGAGCAGCCAGCGAGCTGCTTGCGACACTGACCGCCGATACCGAGATCACGGAATACACCGATGCGCTGATCACGCCCGGTTTTATCGACACCCATATTCACTTCCCGCAAACCGGGATGATCGGTGCCTACGGCGAGCAGTTGCTCGACTGGCTCAACACCTACACTTTCCCGTGCGAAAACCAGTTTGCCGATAAAGCCCATGCCGACGAAGTGGCCGGCATTTTCCTCAAGGAACTGCTGCGCAACGGCACCACCACGGCCCTGGTATTTGGCAGCGTGCATCCGCAATCAGTGGATGCCCTGTTCGAAGCCGCCCAGGGTCTGGACCTGCGTTTGATTGCCGGCAAAGTGATGATGGACCGTAACGCGCCGGAGTATCTGACCGACACCGCCGAAACCGGCTACAGCGAAAGCAAGGCGCTGATCGAGCGCTGGCACGGCAAGGGCCGCCTGCATTACGCGGTGACCCCACGCTTCGCGCCGACCAGTACGCCAGAGCAATTAACCCTGGCGGGCAAGTTGTTGGGTGAATACCCGGATCTGTATCTGCACACCCATATCAGCGAGAACCTTCAAGAAATTGAGTGGGTAAAGTCGCTGTTCCCGGAGCGTAAAGGCTATCTGGACGTGTACGACCACTACCAACTGCTGGGAGAGCGCTCGGTATTTGCCCATGGCGTGCATTTGTGTGACGAGGAATGCGCCCGACTGGCGGAAACCGGCTCGGCAGTGGCTTTCTGCCCGACGTCCAACCTGTTCCTTGGCAGCGGCCTGTTCAACTTGCCGATGGCAGAGAAGCATAAACTCAATGTCGGGCTGGGCACGGATGTGGGTGCAGGCACTAGTTTCTCGCTGCTCAACACCCTGAACGAAGCCTACAAGGTCATGCAACTGCAGGGTGCACGCCTCGATCCGTTCAAGTCGTTGTATCTGGCCACCCTGGGCGGCGCGCGGGCCCTGCGTCTGGAAGACCGTATCGGCAACCTGCAAGCGGGCAGCGATGCGGACTTTGTGGTCCTGGACTACAACGCCACACCGTTGATGAGCTATCGCCTCAAGCAGTCGAAAAACATTGCCGAAACATTGTTTGTATTGATGACCCTGGGCGATGACCGCACCGTGCAACAGACCTATGCAGCGGGCAATCTGGTGCATCAGCGCTAAACCTGAATACACCGCTACCTTGTGGGAGCCGGCTTGCCGGCGATGACATCGCGAGCAGGCTCGCTCCTTCAGGAATCGATGGCGGGTTTACAGCTTGGCTGCAGGCCGGGGGCTTTTGCCCTTGGTTTGCAGCAAGTGCGAGAACACCGCATGCAAATCGTCCGAGGCGCTCTCTTCGTCAAGGTTGAGTTTGCTGTCGATGTGATCCATGTGGTGCATCATCAGGTCTACAGCCAGCGCGGCATCACGCGCTTCAATCGCATCGATCAATTGCATGTGCTCGTCGTAGGAGCAGTGCGAGCGGTTGCCGCTCTCGTATTGGGCAATAATCAGTGACGTTTGCGACACCAGGCTGCGCTGGAAGCTGATCAGGGGCGCATTTTTGGCAGCCTCTGCCAGTTTCAGGTGAAACTCGCCTGACAAGCGGATCCCGGCCCCGCGATCGCCCCGCGAAAAGCTGTCACGCTCGTCTTCCACCATTTTGCGCAACTGCGCCAGGTCCTCGGCACAGGCATGCACCACAGCCAGTTCGGTGATGGCCTTTTCTACCAGCCGCCGGGCAAAAAACACCTGACGCGCTTCCTCAATACTGGGGCTGGCCACCACCGCACCACGGTTTGGCCGCAGCAATACGACCCCTTCGTGGGCCAGACGCGACAAGGCACGACGAATGATGGTACGGCTCACCCCAAAGATTTCACCCAGCGCTTCTTCACTCAGCTTGGTTCCAGGCGCCAGACGCTGTTCGAGAATCGCCTCGAAAATATGCGCGTAGACGATATCGTCCTGGGTTCCACTGCGGCCGGCCTTGCCTGCGCGGGATTGTTTCTTGAGAGGCTGCAACTGTTCGTTCATGGGCACTCGTGTGGGAAAGCGGCGGCGAATTAGACGTTACCTCAGTACGGTAACGGGCGTCGCTGGCAAAGAATTAATGCATAAAATCAGGGCGCATTGTACACAAGCCAGAGTGCCAGTACGACTGTACGGTCATTTGCGATCCCGGCTGTATCGCAATGACAGGTTAGCTTTGCGTTTAGGCTTGCGTGCTGTCAGAACTCTCTTCAAGAACAAGGAATTGCGCACCATGTCCGACGCCCCTCTGCCGCGGTTACATCCGCTGTCCGACACCTCGCCTTCAGCCGTGGTCGCAGGCTTTATCGCAATGATGACCGGCTACACCAGTTCCCTGGTGCTGATGTTTCAGGCCGGCCAGGCAGCAGGTCTGAGCAGCGGACAGATTTCCTCGTGGATATGGGCCTTGTCAATTGGCATGGCTGTTTGCAGCATAGGATTGTCATTGCGTTACCGCACCCCCATTACCATCGCCTGGTCTACGCCCGGGGCCGCGCTGCTGATCACCAGCCTCGGTGGCGTCAGCTATGGCGAGGCTATCGGCGCCTATATCACCTGTGCACTGCTGGTCATTATCTGCGGCATGACCGGCAGCTTCGAGCGCCTGGTCAAACGTATCCCCGGGTCACTGGCAGCGGCTTTACTGGCGGGCATCCTGTTCAAGATCGGTAGCGAGATCTTCGTCGCGGCACAACATCGCACCGGGCTGGTGGTCGGGATGTTGGTCACTTACCTGATCGTCAAGCGCCTGTTGCCGCGCTATGCCGTGCTCGCGGCCCTGATGATCGGCACCTTGATCTCGGGCTTGCTTGGACTCCTGGATTTCAGCGGTTTCGCCCTGGAAGTCGCGGTCCCGGTATGGACTACACCCTCGTTCTCGATAGCCGCGACCATCAGTATCGGTATCCCGCTATTTGTGGTGGCCATGACCTCCCAGAACATGCCGGGCATCGCCGTGCTGCGGGCCGATGGTTACAACGTCCCCGCTTCGCCGCTGATCACCACCACCGGTGTCGCCTCGCTGCTGCTCGCACCCTTCGGTTCCCACGGGATTAACCTGGCCGCGATCAGTGCCGCCATATGCACTGGCCCCCATGCCCACGAAGACCCTAAAAAACGCTACACGGCGGCAATGTGGTGCGGCATTTTCTACGGTATTGCCGGGACCTTTGGTGCAACGCTGGCGGCACTGTTCGCAGCCTTCCCCAAAGAATTGGTACTGTCGATTGCAGCACTGGCCCTGTTCGGCTCCATCAGCAATGGCCTGACCATCGCCATGGCTGAATCGAAAGAACGCGAAGCCGCACTCATCACCTTTATGGTCACAGCGTCCGGAATGACCCTGTTCTCGATTGGCTCGGCCTTCTGGGGAATTGTCGCGGGCGTGTTGACCTTGATCATCCTGAACTGGAAAGCGCGCTGACCGGCAATGCAACTCTATAGGAGCCGGGCTCGCTGGCGATGCTGAGGTAAGGAGCTCGCAAGCAAGCCCGACTCCTGCACAATTGGTTGGCGCTCGCTCAAATCGCCAACGCTCCGCCGTCCACGGCCAGGGCGTGGCCCGTGGTAAAGGCTGCACCGTCAGAGCATAAATACAGCACCGCACTGGCCACCTCTTGCACTGTGCCTATACGCCCCACGGGATGAATTGCCGCTGCATACTCAGCCTTTTTCGGATCTGCCTCATAGGCACGGCGAAACATGTCGGTATCAATAACCGCCGGGCATACCGCGTTCACCCGAACCCCCTTCTTTGCATATTCAATGGCCGCTGACTTGGTCAAACCAATCACTGCATGCTTGGATGCCGAATAAATACTCATCTTCGGGGCCGCCCCCAGCCCCGCCACCGACGCGGTATTGACGATTGCACCGCCGCCCTGGGCCAGCAGCAGCGGCAACTGATACTTCATGCACAACCAGACACCTTTGACGTTAACCCCCATGATCGCGTCAAACTCATCCTGTGTACCCTCTGCCAGACGCCCCTGTTCAATCTCGATCCCGGCATTATTGAAGGCATAGTCCAGGCGGCCGTAAGTGCTGATGGTCTGCGCCATCAAGTGTTTTACCTCGGCTTCGAGGGTCACATTGCAGGGTACGAACACGGATGTGCCGCCCGCAGCCCTGATGAGCTCAACCGTGCCTTCACCGCTGGCAACATTCAGATCGGCCACTACGACTTTCAAACCCTCTGCGGCAAAGGCCAGCGCGGTTGCCCGGCCAATACCGGCCCCTGCCCCCGTGACAACCACCACCTGCCCGGAAAAGCTCATGCTCATTATTTTTGTCCTCGAAGGGGAAAAGCTGTGCAGAGTGTAGGCACGCACACAGATCAGCCCCTTATTTATCGAAATGATAAATCCCTGCCCACCACAATCACTCAAGGTGATGAAAAAGCATTCGTGAGCCGAGATTCACTTGCTGGGCCAGGCAAGAAGGGCTATCAACAGTCTTTGTCTTTTAGCTGAGTGCAGACCATGACCGCCGAGACCAACCGCCAGTTTCTTCTTGCCAAACGCCCCGTCGGCGCCGCAACACGGGACACCTTCAGCTTTCAGCAAGTGCCTGTGGCCAAGCCGGGCGCAGGCCAGATAGTGGTCAAGAATCAATACCTGTCGCTCGACCCGGCCATGCGCGGCTGGATGAACGAAGGCAAATCCTATATTCCGCCGGTCGGTTTGGGCGAAGTGATGCGCGCCCTGGGTGTCGGTCAGGTGATTGCCTCCGAACATCCCGGTTTTGCAGTCGGTGACTATGTGAACGGTGCGCTGGGGGTGCAGGACTACTTCGTGGGCGAACCCCGGGGCTTCTACAAAGTCGATCCGAAACTCGCACCTTTGCCAGTGTATTTATCAGCACTGGGGATGACCGGGATGACCGCCTATTTCGCCTTACTCGAAGTCGGCGCACCTAAAGCGGGTGACACCGTCGTGATTTCCGGCGCCGCCGGTGCGGTCGGCAGCATTGCCGGGCAAATCGCCAAACTCAAAGGCTGCCGCGTGGTGGGTATTGCCGGGGGCAAACAGAAATGCGAGTTACTGATTGAAGAGCTGGGCTTTGACGGGGCTATCGACTACAAGAGCGAAGACGTCATCGCAGGTCTTAAGCGCGAATGCCCTAAAGGGGTCGATGTGTTTTTCGACAACGTCGGCGGCGATATTCTCGATGCAGTACTTAGCCGCCTGAACTTTAAAGCCCGCGTAGTGATTTGTGGCGCCATCAGCCAGTACAACAACAAGGAAGCCGTAAAAGGGCCGGCCAATTATCTGTCGCTACTGGTGAATCGCGCACGCATGGAAGGGTTTGTGGTGATGGACTATGCCGACCGCTATGCAGCAGCAGGGCAAGAAATGGCCGGATGGCTGGCCAAAGGCCAACTCAAAAGCAAGGAGCATATTGTTGAAGGGCTGGAAACATTTCCCGAAACCCTGATGAAACTGTTCAGCGGGGAAAACTTCGGCAAGTTGATCTTGAAGGTCTGACCCGGCACTTGATCATTGTGCCCCCCCTGAAGTGGCAACGGCCTGACCGCGAGAGCATCGCAGGCAAGCCGTTGTTACAGAATCAGTATTAATTAGCGCGCAGTCAGGCCAGCTCGGCGACCACCGCAGCCAGAGCTTTGGCCGGGTCCGCAGCCTGGCTGATCGGGCGGCCGATTACCAGATAGTCAGAGCCTGCATCCAGCGCCTGGCGCGGGGTCAGAATACGGCGCTGATCATCCTGGGCGCTGCCGGCAGGACGAATCCCCGGGGTCACCAGTTTTAGCGCTGGATGCGCAGCCTTGAGCGCTTGCGCTTCCAGTGCCGAGCAGACCAGGCCATCCATACCGGCCTTCTGGGCCAAGGCAGCCAGCCGCAGTACCTGCTCTTGAGGCTCGATGTCCAGGCCAATCCCGGCCAGGTCTTCGCGCTCCATGCTGGTCAGCACTGTCACACCAATCAGCAGCGGTTGCGGGCCGGTACGCTTGTCGAGCACTTCACGGCACGCGGCCATCATCCGCATCCCGCCCGAGCAGTGAACGTTCACCATCCACACGCCCATTTCGGCGGCAGCTTTAACCGCCATTGCTGTGGTATTGGGAATATCGTGGAATTTGAGATCCAGAAACACCTCAAAACCCTTGTCACGCAAAGTGCCGACAATTTCCGCAGCACAGCTGGTAAACAGCTCTTTGCCCACTTTCACCCGGCACAGCTTCGGGTCCAACTGATCAGCCAGTTTCAGTGCGGCGTCACGCGTTGGGAAATCCAGGGCGACGATAATAGGAGTCTGGCAGTCGGACATTAGCGGGTTCTCAGGCTGGTCGAAATCGGCGCGCATTGTAGCGGAACCAGCCGCTTACCGGCACCCGATGATCGCAATTTCACAATTTTAGTCATCTAAAGAGTTATAAGACCCGCAGCGGATTAACCGGCCTACAATGAAACCACTGCGTAGTCACAGACTCAAAAGGACAGACTGCAACCCGCTTTGCACAGCGGTTCACTCAACAAGGAGAACACTATGCCCTGGTATGCCTGGTTAATTCTGATCGTAGCTATCGGCGCCATCGTTGGCGCGCTGATGACTTTACGTGAAACCGCCAACAAAGTTGAACTGACCGATGAACAGCGTAAACGTGTAGCCGAACGTAACGCCGAGATGGATGAGAAAGAGTCGAAGGACCGCTGAGACAGTCTGACTATGTTTACCCAGCCCATGGGCTGGGTTGTCGACTACAAATATCTACATGCCCTGGAATGAAACACCTGTACATCTCCCTGGAGCCCAAGGCTATGATGCTTGATTGCATAAGAGACAGCAGCCATGCGGTACTCCCCAGGTCATAAAGCCCAAACCCACAAACGCATCATCAAAGAAGCATCCGGGCTCTTCCGGCGAGACGGGATTGGCGCCACGGGGCTACAACCCCTCATGAAATCCCTGGGCCTCACCCACGGTGGCTTTTATGCCCACTTTTCGTCGAAAAACGAACTGGTAGAAAAAGCCCTGCAGCATGCGGCTGATGAAGTGGACACCATCTGCGAACAACTATTCAGCCAGCCGCAGCCACTCAATGCATTCATCGACACTTACTTGTCCCAATGGCACGTCACTTCTCCCCATGAAGGCTGCCCGCTACCAACCATGTCCGCTGAAATGGCCCAACAAGGGCTTCCCAGCTCCACCACGGACTACGTAATCAACGCCCGACTTGAACAGATTGAGGGCGCCCTTGAGGAGCCGGATGCTCAAGACCGGAGCATCGTGATACTTGCAACACTGGTTGGGGCTCTGGTCCTGTCTCGCGGAGCCCAAAGCGATGCACTCAGAGAGAAGATTCTTGCAGTAACGCGTAATGCATTGAAGCAATCAGATCAGCAGGCTTGAACACCAGACGCAAAAAGGCCAGTCAATGACTGGCCTTTTTACTTTCCACCGGCTGGCTTAGTTCACCGCGACCTTATCGCGATTCCTGTCATAAATGGCCTTGCCTATCCCGGTCACTTCCAGCAGTTCATCTGCCGAGGCGAAGTTCCCGTTGGCCTCACGGTAAGCCACTATGGCCCTGGCTTTGGCGGCCCCTACACCAGAGAGTTCACGCTGGAGTGTCGCCTCATCTGCAGTGTTGAGGTTGACCGTTACCAGCTGTGCTTCTGGCTCAGCGTGGGCACTTACAGTCGGCTTGGGTACCTCCGCCTGGGGCGCAGCATGAGCTACGCCGGAAATACCCACCATCAGGGCCAAAAACATCGAAGACAGAAAGCTAATACGCATAAGTGACACTCCTTTACATCGTTAAGTAGAAACAGCTTTCCTGAGCTGTACTCCAAACGTAGGTGATGGAAGCGGAGTGTCAAAAATCACTGCGTTGCAGAGTATGTAGTCATAACAACTCTGAGCGACGTTGTTGATGGATCCAGTCGACAATTTCGCCCTCGGGGGCATAACCACTGACCGTATCGCGCAATAGTTGCCGTACCAGCGGATAGTCGTCCTGATCCACCGCTTCAAGCAATTGTCTCAGCCGCTGCTTGAGTTCATCCCAGGGCAACATGTCTTCATTGGCACTCATGATCATCGGGTGCCGGGTCGCTACTACGTTGTCACCAATCAGCAACTCTTCGTAAAGCTTTTCGCCCGGGCGCAGGCCCGTGAATTCGATTTCGATGTCGCCATGCAGATTCTTCTCTGAGCGAACACTGAGGCCGGAAAGGTGAATCATTTTTTCGGCCAGCTCGACAATGCGCACAGGCTCGCCCATATCGAGCACAAACACATCACCGCCCTGCCCCATGGAACCGGCTTGAATCACCAGCTGTGCGGCCTCCGGGATAGTCATGAAGTAGCGGGTAATTTTGGGATGAGTCACAGTCAGTGGCCCGCCGGCTTTGATCTGTTTGTGAAACAGCGGAATGACCGATCCCGAAGAGCCCAGTACATTGCCAAAGCGAACCATGGTGAAGCGGGTTTTATTAACCCGCGAAACATTAGCTGCATCGCCAAACAGTACAGGCGCCACTTCCCGACTGAGCGCCTGAAGCGTCATCTCGGCCAGGCGCTTGGTGCTGCCCATCACATTGGTCGGACGTACAGCCTTGTCAGTAGAAATCAGCACAAAGTTCGCAACCCCGGACTGTAAAGCAGCCTGGGCCGTATTGAGCGTGCCAATAACGTTATTCAGTACGCCTTCAGCAATGTTGTGCTCAACCATTGGGACATGCTTGTACGCGGCAGCGTGATACACAGTATCGACACCCCAGGTCTTCATGACCTCCAGCAGTTTGTGCGCATTACGCACCGAGCCCAGAATCGGTAATACCCTCACCGACAGTGACTCACGAGTAACCCGTTGCTCAAGTTCGGAACAAATGCTGTAAAGATTGAATTCGCTGTGTTCAAACAGCAGCAACGTCGTTGGTCGAAGTGCCAGGATCTGCCGACACAGCTCTGAACCAATGGAGCCGCCCGCCCCCGTCACCAGTACGCACTGACCTTTAATGCAGTGTTCCAGCAACTCCCCCTGGGCAGGTACCGCATCACGCCCCAGCAAATCGGCAATATCCACTTCCTGGATATCGTCGACCTTGACCCGGCCGCTGGCCAGATCCATGAAACCTGGAACGCTGCGCACATGAAGCGGGAAGCCTTCAAGCAGACCCAGAATTTCCCGACGGCGACCGCGGGACGAAGAAGGGATTGCCAACAAGAGTTCTTGTGCACCTGTCCGATCAATCATCTGCTGCATGTTTTCAGGCTTGAACACCTGCAAACCGGAGATAACACGATCAGAGATGCTTTCATCATCATCGATGAAAGCTACAGGGCGCATGATTCTGCCCATGCGCAGGGCCGCGACCAGCTGATTACCCGCAGCGCCGGCACCGTAAATGGCAACACGGGGCAAGCCGTCGTCCCGGCTGGTAAAGGGAACGTGCTGAGCAGCAGAGAACCAGTCACCCAGGAAGTACTGCCGCATGGCCAGACGCAAACCGCCAAGCATGATCAGGCTCAGCCACCAGTAGTTGAAAACTATCGAGCGCGGCACAAGGTTTTCGGGATTGCTGTACCAATACATCACTACAGCCAGAACCAGCGATGACAGACTTACTGCTTTGACAATCGCTATCAGGGCATCGTTGCCGAAATAGCGCATCACGGCGCGGTACATACCGAACCGGACAAATAGAGGAATGGCTATCAGGGGCGCAAAAGCGAAAAGAGAAAGGTGCATCTCGAATGGAAAAAGCGCTTCCTCGATACCTAGCCGCACGACAAAAGCCAGCCACAGGGCAATCCAGACAAGAATCACATCTGTGGCCACTTGAATAACGCGTTTTTGCCGCCGTGACAGGTTGAGTAAGTACGTTCGAATTTTATCCATAAACCCTTGAACACCTATGCTGCACAAAAAAAACCATCAACACTCTACTGCTCAATGCTCCTGGCTACCCATCGCAAGGTTATATCTCACACCAGTGATGCTTCCTCAACAACTTCACTCAATACCTTACAGGTCAAACTGATTTCCTGTTCTGTGAGTGTTGGATGCACCAAAAACATCATGCTCGTCTCACCCAGCTCCTTCGCATTGGCAAGGCGTTGCTCAGGCCGCCAGCCCGTATTGTCAAAAGCCTTCTCAAGGTAAACCTCGGAACATGAACCGGAAAAAGCCGGCACGCCGCGAGAGACCATTTCATTCAGAATGCGATCCCGGGACCAGCCAGCCTTCAAGTCTTGAGGACGCACAAACACGTAGCATTTGTACGCAGCATGCACGTCATCGGCAGGTAGTACAGGAACCCGCAGTGCTGGCAATTGCCGAGCCGCATCCCAAATACGCATGGCATTGCTCAGGCGAGACGCTTGCCAGTCCTGCATGCGACGCAATTGAATACGTCCAATAACGGCTTGTACTTCGAGCATACGCCAGTTCGTACCAAAACTTTCATGCAGCCAACGGAAGCCAGGGGCATGGTCTCGCTCATAAACAGCTTCCCAACTCTTGCCGTGGTCTTTGTAAGCCCACATATCAGCCCACAGTTGTCGATCATTAGTGGTGACCATTCCACCTTCGCCGCCGGTGGTCATGATTTTATCCTGACAGAATGACCAGGCACCTACATGGCCGATAGAACCGACCGGCCTGCCTTTGTAATGAGCACCGTGGGCCTGGGCACAATCTTCAATCACCTTTAGCCCATGCTCATTGGCCAACGCCATGATCGGATCCATATCACATGGCCAGCCGGCTAAATGAACGCAGATCAGCGCTTTGGTACGCGGAGTCAAAACTGCACGGATGGTTTCAGCCGTAAAATTTTGCGAATCCAGGTCGACATCTGCGAAAACGGGTACCGCACCCGCATTGACGATGCTTGAAACCGAAGCCAGGAACGTACGAGAGGTAACTATCACCTCATCACCCGCTCCGATCCCGAGCGCTTTTAATGCCAGGTCAAGGGCTACAGTGCCGTTGGCAAGGGCAATTGCATATTCAGTACCTGACCAGGCCGCAAACTCTTTTTCAAAAGTCCGCGTTTCTTGACCGGTCCAGTAGTTGACCTTATTGGATAATATGACATCGCGGACAGCGTCAGCCTCTTCTACGGTGAAGGAAGGCCAAGGAGAAAAAGGTGTATTCAACACAATTCAGTACCCACGAATAAAAGTTAAAAAGCAGTCTGTGCATACCGGGAGTGCATTCATCTCCCCAAGCCGCTAGCAGGAATAACTGCAACGGCTCTTATTTCGTCAAGTGATTCAAAAACGCGGTACCAGCATCGATATTGATATTACAGCCGATATTTATAGACTGGTTTACGCTCGCACCAATACCGATCCAGCGCAAGCGGAGAACACGTACTGTCCCGGCAAGCCTCGCGCCGGGACTAACCTGAACACACTCGTCCAAAAAACAATCGTGATCGATACTGCAGGCGGGACTCAGGATAAAACCACAACCAGTCGCCGCGCCGGACTTGCCCCCCAGCAAAAGCCACAACACCTGTGCCAACAGTCGCGGTGCACTAAACCGTTTATAGCTGCGTATACCGCACTCTCCACAGCTTTACATTCTTGCACTGCCTATAGAAGCCATGCCGTGGCGGTGTTCACCACGGGAGACTCATACCAGAACAGACTCTCCGCTCCCGAGTATCAATGTGCAGCGTCAAACGGCAAAGCCTCAGCATCTTTTTCGCTGATTTTGTACCCCCCCAACTCAGGCCAGCGAATGCCCAATGCAGGGTCACTCCATAAAATTGAGCGCTCAGATTCTTTATGATAATAGTCAGTTGTCTTATACAAAAAATGTGTATCTTCTTCCAAGGCAACGAAACCATGAGCAAAGCCTTCAGGAATCCACAGCATAAGATTGTTAGTGCAACTCAGCTCAATCCCGAACCATTGCAAATAACTGGGTGAGTCTTTTCGGATGTCCACAACCACGTCATATACGGATCCCTTCACGACCCTCACCAGTTTTCCTTGCGCATGCGGTGACTCTTGGTAGTGGAGCCCTCTCAAGACGCCCTTGGAAGAGCATGAGTGATTATCTTGAACAAATGACTCAGGGCTGGGTATATTTAAGGACTGTAAACTTTCTGCAAATTGCTTATGGTTAAAAGTCTCCATAAACCAACCACGTGAGTCTTTATAAATAACAGGCTCTATAATGAGAACATCGGGGATTTCAGCGCGGGTTATTTTCATTTCTGATTACTTTCAAAAAAGAGTCTCAACAGATATTGGCCATAACCTGTCTTTTCAAGTTTTCGTCCTTGGGCCTCTAGTTTTTCTGGCGTGATCCATCCTTTATTGAACGCTATCTCTTCCAAACAAGCGACTTTCAATCCCTGTCGGTGTTCAATCGTATGCACGAAGTGGCTCGCTTCTAGCAAAGACTCATGCGTTCCTGTATCTAGCCAGGCAAAACCACGCCCCAGCAGTTCAACAGTTAAGCTTTGAGTCTCTAAATACGCTCGATTGACGTCTGTAATTTCAAGCTCGCCCCGTGAAGAGGGTTTTATTTTTTTTGCGATTTCGACGACGCGATTATCGTAAAAATACAAGCCCGTAACAGCATATTTGGATTTTGGTATTGCTGGCTTTTCTTCAATACTGATCGCGCAACCGGCAGCGTCGAATTCAACAACACCAAAACGCTCAGGATCGGAGACGTGGTAGCCGAAGACCGTTGCGCCTGTCGTGCGGGACATGGCCGAACGCAGATTGTCGGAAAAATATTGACCATAAAAAATGTTGTCGCCAAGGATCAGGCAGACTGGATCTTCACCGATGAACTCCTCGCCGATGATAAAAGCCTGCGCTAATCCATCGGGACTCGGCTGTTCAGCGTAGCTGAGTTCAATGCCGTATTGGCTGCCATCACCCAGCAATTTTTTAAAGCAAGGCAGGTCTTCCGGGGTAGAGATAATCAGGATTTCTCGCATGCCCGCCAACATCAAGACCGATAGAGGGTAGAAAATCATCGGCTTGTCATAGATAGGCAACATCTGTTTGGAGACGCCTAAAGTCAACGGGTGCAGGCGTGTACCTGAGCCGCCAGCGAGAATGATGCCTTTACGCTTAATGGTGGTCATGTTTCTGGCTCTTCCTTAACTATTCGGCTAAACCACCTTTGATGCCAACAGGTGATCGTTTGAATTTTATTTTGAAAAACACGCTACCGCCCCAGGATTCAACGTCGATTTCCTGAAAACGGGGTTTCTCATTACTCAGGCCATAGCCTGAGTTTTACTTAGCGATTGCCAATACTGGTCACTGGCAAACTGATCTGTTGCTGACGATTCATCAAATTGATAAGCAGAATGACTCTTTCTTCTCCGTCCATGGTCATGAATATGGACTCAATACCTGCGAAGCCCTGATCAAGAATGGCAACTTTGTCGCCTGGGCTGTACGCGGCGATAGCGTGCGTGTTGGCGCGTTCTTGCAGTTGAATAATAAGATCATGGCTAACGGCCAGAGGCCGGCCACCAAAAGCCACTATGCGAGCTACGCCCCGCGTGGAACGCAAGGGTGCCCAGTTAGCGCCCTGGGGCATGTGTATAAACAGATAGCCTGGGAATAAGGACTCTCGAGTGGATTGCAATTGACCACGTACGAGGGTTTCGCGCCGGCAGGATGGGCGCGAGCAGTCATAACCCTGGCGCTGAAGGTTTTCTTCAGCCCGCTCGTCTTGTCTGGGTTTGCACTGCACCAAGTACCAGTCGCCTGGCTTGGATGTAATGGCCACGCAGGCTGCTGCGGGGCTTGTTATGGACATGGGCATTTCATTAATGGGTCTTCCGTTTACCATTGTATGGTGCAATCGCCAGTGCCTCGCATCTGGCTTGTTTCTTTTCCATAGCGGCCCAATAGAATCACCGCTGCGGGTTCACCCCGACTGCATCGGAACGTCGACGAATGAGTGATGAATTTGACACAGCGTCAACAGTTCCTTTGCCGATGCTCGTTATGCCACCATCTAGTCAAGCACCAACCCTATCTGCTCAGGCTATAGACCCCTACCTGAAACGCATTCATGTGAATTCTGTGGATGTGCACAGGCTCAATGATCGCCAAAATTTAGAACCCTGCGCGGATGATACAGTTCTCACCTCTCAATTCAACATCACCGCGTTGCGGACCTTGCTTTTGTATCTCCTGTACCCGGGATGCCTTAAGCGGGCAGACAGCCAAAAGGTACATTAGGCCTTTGGGGATACCTGTCTGGCCTTCAAGTAAATGACAGTACGACCACTGGCGCGCATTTCATACGCAAAAAAACAATCACTCGCTGGCCGGGATCTGCCAGATCCGCTCACCATTCGCCCAACGATTGTGATCTGCTGTTCTGATCTGCTGCTTGAATGGCAGGTATTGCGGCCTCATTCGTGTAAATGACCAGGAGCCGGCGTTATCCGATTTGTTTCCGATGAAGTTCAACCATCACGATCCGACACCAACAGTGCCAAATCGAGAATAACATTGCTGTTTGCAACACAGTTGCATATTCGGTGCCAGACCAGGCAGTAAATTATTTCAAAATTATTGGCAGTCTTTGCCGATCAAATAATTGCCCTTTTTGAACGATGACATCGCGTTTCGCGTCGGTTTCTTCAGTAGTAAAAGACGGCCAGGGGGAAAAACAAGAGAGTGTCAGCGCAACACATTACCCCTTAATTTCGATGAAGAAAGTAAGGGGCGTATTATTCGCCGGTTCGTCCGCCGCAATTATTTATGGCCACCCATGGTCAACACACCGCATGCCCGCTTAACGTGGCCTGGCCGGTACGCCAACGACTGTCTGCGAATCAGCTACATCACTGACTACCGCCGCACCTGCACCCACAATCACATGAGAACCGATCTGTGTGGACTGTCTGACACAGGCGCCGATACCGATCCAGCTCATGCTGCCAACCTGGACAGTGCCAGCAAGTCTGGCGCCCGGACTGACATGTACAGCATCACCAAGTACGCAGTCGTGATCAATACTGCATCCCGTATTAAGAATCGCACCTGATCCGACTTGCGCACCGGCATTCACCACTACGCCTGCGAAAACCACCGACCCCGTACCTATCGCAGCATAACGGCTGATTGTTGCGTCGGGGTGGATCAACGAAACCAACTGCGCCCCTGCCCCCGCCAGCTCCTTGAGCTTGGCGAGGCGTACCGCATTGTTTCCGATGGCCACAACGACACCATCGTAATCACGGGCATGGTTCAACAAAGTCGAAGTATCACCTGCAATACGCCAGGCGCCGTTCGTCTCTCGACCAGACCAGTTGTCTTCAAAGAACTCGACAACTTCCCAGCCACAACACTCCGCCGTATCAGCAACGACCTTGCCATGGCCCCCGGCGCCGACAATGGCTAAGCGCTTCATTATTGCCCCCCCGTAAACTTCGACATGGTTACTTCACCATCGGCACTGATCCCCTCTCGGATGAGCACTTTTTTCAGCGTCAGGAAGACAATCTTCACATCCAGCCAGATACTCCGGTTGTCTACGTACCATACATCGAGTTTAAACTTATCTTCCCAGCTCAACGCATTACGTCCGTTGACTTGTGCCCAGCCGGTTACACCAGGACGAACTTCGTGCCGGCGGTACTGTTGCGCGTTGTAAAGCGGCAGGTATTCCATTAATAACGGACGCGGCCCAACCAAGCTCATCTCGCCTTTTAAAACATTCCACAAGCCTGGAAGCTCATCCAGACTGCTGGAACGCAGGAACGAGCCAAATGCTGTCATGCGTTCAGAGTCAGGGAGTGGGTTGCCATGCGCGTCGCACGCGTCTTTCATGGTGCGGAACTTGATCATCTCAAAGGGTTTGCCATGTAACCCCGGACGTACCTGACGAAAAAGTACAGGTGTGCCCAGCTTCCGACGGACTTGCCAGGCGACAACAGCAATGACGGGCGAAAGCAATAACAGCCCGAAAAACGACGCAACTACATCAAATAACCGCTTAAGCATCTGGCAATCCCGCACTCTGTCCTGATATTGACACTTTAACTTCCAAGGCTGTCACTGACCACGCTTCCCGGCCAGTCGCTTGAAGATCACTGCAAAACTTTCGACACCCTTGCGCAAGGACAAATTGGCGCGATAGAAATCACGTCCGTTCTCGGACATCGCAGCGCGCTCGGCGGGTGTGGCGTTCATGAGTTTATCAACCGCATCAACCAATGAATCAGGATCTTGTGATTGTGCAATATGGCCACATCCGCTTTGGTTGACCAGGTCCGCCGCATCACCATCCACACCCATCAGCAACGGCTTGCCCACTGCCATGTACGCCTGCGTCTTGGAGGGAATGGTGATAGTAAACAATGGGTCTTTTTTAAGGTGGACCAGCAACGCATCCGCGCTGCTCAGGTAGTTGCCGACCTGCGCCATGGAAACCGCCGGCAGGAACACCACATTATTCAACCCCTCATCGCTCACCCTTTGCTCCAGGCGCTTGACTTCGACACCGCCACCCAGAAATACGAAAACCATGGCCTTGTCGCGCAACTGCAAAATTTTGGCCGCATCGAGCACCGAATCGAGTGCCTGGGCTTTCCCCATATTCCCGGCAAAAAGCACACGAAAGCGCGATGCGTCGGGAAAACCGTCCGGAACCTGGTGGGTGCTTGCCGTAATCTGATCTTCGGCGCACCAGTTATAAATAACCTCGATTTTCTTTTCGGGCACATCACGCTCGATCAGCAGACGCTTGAAGCCCGGCGACAGGACCACGACTTGATCAACATGGCGATAGACCCAATCACATACTTTTGAAACGACATTCAATGCCTTTTCGTTTGAAAACATCCCCGTTGCCCGCAACGTATCAGGCCACATGTCCTGAATGTCATAGACCACTGGCACACGGCGAAAAAACCTGATGAACACGGCGGCAATACCCACCGTCAACGGCGGATGATAGGCGTAGATCACATCCGGACGTTTTGCACCAAACAAACCGTAGAATAAACTTGTGGCCGCAAAGCTTATATAGTTCGCGACCCTGCCCAAACCACTTTGACCATGACTTGGGTATAAAGGCAGCCGTGTAACCTTGACTCCATCAATTACTTCTTTCTGAATCAAGCGCATCTTGAAGCCAGGATAAATCTTGCCGCCTGGATAGTTGGGAAATCCGGTAACCACCTCGACGTCAAATCCCTGCTTCACCAGCTCTCGTGCAAAAACCAATCCCTTGAATGTGGGTTCTGGATCGAACCACTGAGTCAAAAGCAAAACACGGACTGCCATTTAATTAATACCTTTTCCAGACTACACGCATCACATAATCACGATAGCTGTGAATGATTCGAACCACTTTAGCGGCAACGTTTGGCATGCTGTAATCTGCGACAAGACGCAACGTACGGTCAGTCCCGCGCTCCTGGCTGTCGAGCAACTGCAGGCCCTGCATTACGCGCTCCACTTCCAGGCCAACCATCATCACCGCCGCCTCTTCCATACCCTCTGGACGCTCATGGGCTTCGCGCAGGTTCAGGGCCGGGAAGTTGAGAATCGACGATTCTTCATTGATGGTACCGCTGTCAGACAGTGCTGCCTTGGACTCCAGTTGCAGTTTGTTGTAATCCTTGAAGCCCAACGGCTTGAGCAAACGCACATTTTCATGAAATGTGATGCCCAGCGCGTCAACGCGTTTTTGCGTGCGAGGGTGGGTTGAAACGATTACCGGGTACCCGAAATGTGCGGCGACCTCGTTCAACACATCCACCAACTTCAGGAAGTTCTTATCGGAATCGATATTCTCTTCACGGTGTGCGCTGACCACAAAAAACTTGCCAGCTTCAAGACCCAGGCGCTCAAGGACATCAGACGCTTCAATACCCGGACGATAGTATTGAAGTACTTCAAACATCGGGCTACCGGTCTTGATGACCATGTCTGGCGGCAAACCTTCACGCAACAGGTAATCACGCGCAATGGTGCTATACGTCAGGTTGATATCCGCGGTGTGGTCAACAATGCGGCGGTTGATCTCTTCCGGAACGCGCATATCAAAACAACGATTACCGGCTTCCATATGGAACGTAGGAATCTTGCGACGTTTGGCAGGAATAACAGCCATGCAGCTGTTAGTGTCCCCAAGCACCAAGAGTGCCTCAGGGTTCACTTCTGCCAGTACCCGATCGACTGCAATGATCACATTACCGATCGTTTCCGCACCGCTGGCACCTGCTGCATTGAGGAAGAAATCCGGTTTACGAATACCAAGATCATCAAAAAAAATCTGATTGAGTTCGTAGTCATAGTTCTGGCCCGTGTGGACCAGAATATGCTCACAATGCTCGTCCAAGGCCGCCATCACGCGCGACAGACGGATAATCTCCGGTCGAGTACCTACAACAGTTACAACTTTCATCTGCTTCATGTTCATTCTCCGCCTCTTCCGCTCAAGCCTGCGTACCGACCGCCAAGGCGTAAGTATCAGGATGCTCCCGGTCAAAAACTTCATTTGCCCAAAGCATGACTATCATTTCGCCTTCACCCACATTCGTGATGTCGTGCGTCCATCCAGGTACCGTTTCAACAATGACCGGTTTCACGCCGTCGGTGAACAGCTCATAAAACTCGCCGGAAACGATATGCCTGAATCTGAAGCAGGCTTCACCACGGATGACCAGGAACTTTTCAGTCTTGGAATGGTGATAGTGCCCGCCCCGCGTGACACCCGGATGGGCGGTAAAAAATGAAAACTGCCCGGCATCAGGGGTTTTGAGCATTTCCACAAACTCACCACGAGGATCACCATATTTAGGCACCTCATAGGTAAAGCTTTCCGGAGGCAGGTAGCTGAGGTAGGTAGAGTACAGAGCACGAGTCAGGCCCGTTCCCACACGCTCGGTGATCAAAGTGCCACGACTGTCGCGGAAAGCTTGCAACTGCTGCGAAAGTTCTCCGACCGTAATCTGATACTGCGGCACCACTTCGTTGAATGGCGCCGGCACGACCAGCCCGTCCATCACCGAAATAAAGCTCCTGATTACATCATCGATATAGACAAGCGTAATACTTGCGCCGGGATCGTTGATCTGTACAGGAAGCCCACGGGCGATGTTATGGCAAAAAGTGGCGACCGCAGAGTTATAGTTCGGACGCGCCCATTTACCAAAGACATTAGGCAAACGGAACAGGTACACAGGCGAGCCGTGCTCGGCAGCGAGCTTGTTCAATGCCTCTTCGGCAGCACGCTTGCTTGAACCATAGGCATTATCCTGGGCTGCCTGGATCGACGAGGTATAGATCAGAGGGATCTTGCGACCACTGGCGGCAATCGCCTCTGCCAACTCACGGGTCAGATCAGCATTCCCGGTTTTGAACTCTTCTGGATCCTGCGGACGGTTCACACCTGCCAGGTGAAATACAAAATCAACCTGTGCTACCAGTGGAGCCAGCTCCAGGGGGTCATTTTCCCGGGAAAAACGAAAAACCTCGACGTCCTTGCGTTCGCCTAAATGGACGGTCAAATTTTTACCGACGAACCCGTTCGCACCTGTGATAAGAACTTTCATGATCACTCCTCGGGCGTAGCATGCTCGCCGCGCTGGATGGCGCGCATGAAGTCAAGCTTCAACAGCAACTTCTGCATACCCTCAATATCCAGGCGCTGAGTATTGTGCGAGTTATAGTCTTCGGTGCGGGAGATCTTTTCTTCGCCCTCTTCAACAAACTTGCTGTAGTTGAGATCACGCAGGTCTGGCGGTACACGGAAGTAATCACCGCGATCTTCGGCGCAGGCCATTTCTTCGCGACTCAACAGCGCTTCGTACAACTTTTCGCCGTGACGAGTACCGATGATCTGCACCGGATGGTCTGGCTTGCCCAGAAGATCCGTCAATGCATGGGCGAGTGTCTCAACCGTCGCAGCGGGTGCTTTTTGCACGAACAGATCACCGTTGTTGCCATGCTCAAATGCATAGAGAACCAGATCCACGGCGTCAGCAAGCGTCATCATGAAGCGTGTCATGTTCGGATCGGTAATCGACAGCGACTTACCGGCACGGATCTGCTCGATAAACAACGGAATAACCGAGCCACGGGACGCCATCACGTTGCCGTAGCGCGTCCCGCAGATGACGGTTTTTTTCTCATCGACGTTGCGCGACTTGGCAACCATCACCTTTTCCATCATTGCCTTGGAAATACCCATGGCATTGATCGGGTAAACCGCTTTGTCGGTGCTAAGGCACACGACCCGGCTGACCTGGTTCTGGATAGCAGCTTCAAGAACGTTATCGGTGCCGATAACGTTGGTTTTGACAGCTTCCATCGGGTGAAACTCACAGGATGGAACCTGCTTGAGAGCGGCGGCATGATAAATGAAGTCAACACCACGCGTGGCGTTAAGGACACTTTGATAGTCTCTGACATCACCAATGTAAAACTTCAGCTTCGAACTTGCATAACGCTTGCGCATGTCGTCTTGCTTTTTCTCGTCCCGGCTGAAGATACGAATTTCGCCGATATCACCATCGAGAAAGCGCTTGAGAACAGCGTTCCCGAACGAGCCGGTCCCACCGGTAATCAAAAGAGTTTTATCTTTAAACATATACATCCCCCGAATTCGGTAAAAATATCAAAATAGGTATTAATGTTGTTAACGCTGCGCTGCAGCTTTGAGCACAAGATCAAGATACGCTTGGGCCCGCTGATTCGGCCCCGGGTAGCCTTGGACAAAGTCGTAAGCATCTGCAAGCGGTTTTTCGTGTGCTGCTGGCAAAGCTGAGTAATAGTCAGCGATTACGTCAGCCATGGCATCAACGTTCAGCGGATCAAAATAGTGTGCATGCTCATGGCAACAGTCCCTGATAAAGGGCAGATCAGAAGCAAAAAGCGGCCGTTTCATCATCATGGTTTCGATCGGCACAGCAGAAAAGCACTCCAGCAGGCTCGGAAAAATAACTCCGTCCATCGCGGTGTAGAAACTTGGACACTGAGTGAGAGTCAAGGGACCTACGTTGACGATATTCGCCCTGAAAAATGGCGTACATTGCTTCCACTCCTGCTCGGGGAACGTTACAAAAAAATCAACAGCAAGAGAATGGCGCTCGCGCAGTACCTGTTTCAACATCGGCAGGCAAGCCAGATTCTTGTGCGGGTAGTTGCGCGAGATGATACCAAGCTTGATAGACGTCGTATCGGGAATGGCCACCGGCTGCCAGCGCTCAGGCTGACTGAATACCGAGTCCACAGTACTATATACAACATCGATCGGCTTACCCTGAAAGAAGTACAACTTCTCAAGCCCCACTTTCACATGCTCAAGCTCTACGACAAACTGATCAGCTCGCGAAAAAAACAACTCCTGCAGCTTGAACTTTGCCTTTAGCTTTAGGCGCGGTATCAAGCCCATTCGCTCAGTCATCGAATTATTCGGATAAATAATAGACGGCTGAGCAAATCCAAATAAGTGATGGGTACGTTTAAACAAAAAATAGGACGGGCCGAACACAGTAAATACAACATCCTGGCCGATAAAGTGTTTATCGACGCCCTGCCACAGCGATTTAATTCCGTAGCAATCCAGCACTATCACACTCTTGAAAATCGAGGTATCGGTCCCCAATGAATTAAGATTTTTCAGGACCAGCGAAGAAATCAGCAACGATATGTCTGCGCGAACGTCCTCAAATCGGCTGAGACAATCAATAAATGACGATGCCACTGCAACCGCCCCCCCAACGTGCAAGTTGGAGCAATTGATCAGAATCTTGGGGGCGCTTGGATTTGTCATAGAGGATATCCCATCAATCAGTTCCCTTTGAAAGCAGTGGTACGTAGCTGCGCAGCACTTGTGTCCAGTAGTTGTCACTCAAAACTGGGTCAGCCTTGCCAAATTGCTCGATGATGAAATCAACAGAAACATCATAGCTCTCACCCAGTTCAACCACATTTGAGCGCGCACTTACACCCAGAATGCTCGAGACCTCAGACAAAATATCTGCAATTGGAACAGCCGCAATCGACGCCAGGTTTTGAATAGTGTTACACCCTATCTTATTTTCAATAAGATAGTGAGAAAGCCTTACAACGTCCTTGATATCCAGGAGATTTCTTTTTGCATACTTCTGAACGGTAACCGTTTCACCATCAAGAACCGCATTCACCAAATAACTGATCAGCGTAAGATTTTTTACGACACCTACCACCTGCGGTAATCGGTAAATATAAAACGAATCCGCATGCTTCGAGACGTACTCTTCCATTTCCAGTTTATGACGCGTGTAGGGTGTCTGCTTTTTCTGATAAACGCTGCAGGTAGAGAAATAAACTACAGGCAACATTGGATTATCTTCAATCTGATTCCGCACAAGCTCAAACTCGCGGCGGAACTCGGACGCCCGTTGCTCCGCTGAATTGGAAACCCCAGAAGCAAGAATAAGGCAATCGGCAGAGAAACCAAGGCCAGAAAAGCTCTTCGCAAGAAGGCCACCACCTATCACTTTTTTCACATGCCACCCCACGAAGTTTGGCAATCTAAATATATGCCGTTACCGAACGCCACCTTCGACACCGCGTGCATCACTGCGTCACTCTGCTACGGTCTACGCCACCGCGTAGCCGTTTGGCTTTTCTCCATACGGCACGGTATACCCCAGCCCAAAGTAACCGGAAGAACTCCGCTGAACAATAGACATAGCCCAGAGCCGCCTTGAACTTTCTAGCCCTGCAAAAATACATGAACATATTAAAGGAGTAGCCGGACCTCAACACGTTTCTGGGCAGAGCACTTCCGTATCGATCACAAAAATAAGTCGATACTTTATAAGCGCTTCTCTCGAATCTGAGCTTGCCCTTTCCTTCTGAAAAATGCGAAGCACTCTGTTCGAGTACCCGGTAGGTGCCCAATACTTCTGGCAAATAGCCTATCCTGTAATGTCCGGCAATATGGAGCCACGCCACATAGTCATCCATTTTAGCCTGAAGCCTGCTAGCGTGAACCGCATAGCCCTGCACGGCTTCGCGTCGCAACATGACTGTACATGTTTTGTAGGGATTTGCTCTCAGCAGCGACTCCTTGACCCATCCTGCCGGCGGCACTACCCCACGGGAGCGGTCGTGGGCAAACAGGGTCACTCCCGATGCCTGGTAATAAACATTTGCATCACCGAACACTGCGCCCATGTCAGGGTTGGCCACCAGGTAATCATATTGAAGCTGCAACTTTTTCGGGTCCGTCCAAAAGTCATCACCCTCACAGAGAGCAACAAACTCCCCCGAGGAAAAGGCGATGGCGGTATCAAAAATTCGCGCCCCTTGGGAATAGACGTTTTTGGGCTGCCTTACATACTTTATTCTGCCCGGGTATTGTTCGCAGTACCGGTTGATCACATCAGATGTACGGTCGGTCGAGGCATCGTCATGAATAACAATCTCATAACAAAAATTGGTCTCCTGACACAAAAACGACTCAATCGCCTGCGAAATGTATTGTTCTTGATTATAAACAACACATACAACGCTAACGACAGGCTTGGATGCCATACTCATTTCGCCACCTTAAATATCAACAAGGTCCTCGTCCCACCCGAAAGTTTGAAAAACAAGAATAAAAGCAGCATCGCAACAATATAAAAGAATGCTGAATATTGCCGATAGTAAAACACACCCCACGAAACAATCTGAAACATCAAAATAAACATAATGAGTTCAGACAATTTGAAAATGCCACTGACCTTGGCACGGTAAAGCAATGTCCGAACCAGCAAAAATATAAGCACAATCGCTACAACACAACCAATGCGGCCAAAATCGTGCAGGAAAGAGCCGATTACTGTCGTGAACACCCAGGGAGTGACGCCCTTGTCCAAATAAATGGCAAACCATGCCTCACGATCAAAGGGCTCATAAACCTCACCAAATAACGCTGCTTTCAGTACGCTGACCGGTGCAAAATCCATCTTGCCACCTAACGGTGGTGCATCGACCAGATAGTGCTCACTGAAGTGAAAGACCTGCTGCCCCGCATAGTCGAGCAGCGCTCCCAGCACTTCGGAGGAACCCTCTCCACCAAAGCGTGACATCGTAATTTTAATAAATACCAACAGTGCCGGAACAGCCAGGCTTGCCGCACACACTACTAGCAGCAGTATGTTTCTCTTGGGCATAAACCCTCGAAAAAACAACAGAAAAAAACCCAGCGACATTGCCCAGTACACAAAACCGTCACGCCCGACATAAGACAATATATAAAATATATATACGGTACTGCAGAACAAGTGCACAAACGCTTTCAGCCTGCTCCCAGGATAGCCTTCAGAAAGGTTCAAAAACGCAAATAACATATTCAGCAGGAACAGGTTCGCGATCAATGAACAAATTGTATTGATCACTCCGTATTGCTCAACATATGAAACGCCGCCAGCGGCGATCATATTACGGTTTGACTCAACGTCTCCAGCCAACGCGATAGCGGCGCTCATCGCAAAAAATAGCAGAGCGAAAAGCGACAATGGAATCATTATCCACTCGATAATCTTCAGCGCCCTGAAATTATCAAGCGAAATACATTCAACCTCAGCATCCTTGAAGATTGTAAACCCCGACAAAAGAACAAAAACAAGTGCAGAAAAATAGAGCACCGCCTCCGTATCCAGATTAAAGCTCTTGGAATAGTCGAAGGCCTCACTGAGAACAATAGAGCAAAAAAAAGATGCCAGATAGATGCTTAGTAAGTAACTCACCACACCAAAGTAAAATCTATTTTTTACTTGGTAGACCAGAAACATTATCAGCACTATAAAAAAAGGTAAAAAAACCATTGGTCAGCCCCTTACTTTCTTGAGCAAGGTCAGAGGAAAAACGTAATAGGAAAACACCATAATTGCGCACAAGACAGCGCCGCCTAAAAACAGGCTATAGAGAAGTCCGTTGAGCAATCCGCTAGTGTCAAATCCAACTTGACTCACCAACAAAGCCACTGCCACACCTGGCGCAACCACTTTCACAATGTCGCCCCACAACCAACCAACGTGCATTCCCGGCATCATTTTATAATGAACATAAGCAACCCAACCGAGCAAAAATAACAGGTTCATCAAAAGCCATACAAAACCAGCTCCTAAACCACCATACATATTCGCGGCAACGATAACACTAGGGATCAATACCACCACCATCCCGGCAGCTCCAATTAAATGGTATTTGAGGTTGCCGATGGCGTATTGAAGGTAATAGGGAAATGCACCTACCGCCATTAAACCGTTACCGACGGCATAGAGCTTCAGGATCGGTGCTATCTGTTTTGCGAGAACGGCGTCACCGGTCCATGCGGCCAATAAGGGCTCCGCACAGAAGACCAAGGTTATCGCAGCCGTACCCGCAAGAATACTCACCAACTGAGTAGCATTGCGGTAAACCAGCACCAGCTCATCGAGTTTCCCTTCGGTGTAAAGCCTGGCCATACGGGGCATGATCGCACCACTTATCGGACCACTCACAACCATAATGCCGCTAGCGACCAATACAGCCATTGTGAAATGCCCGTAATCGGACAAGGGTAGAATACTTGATAAGATTAATTTATCTGTCTGGGTTACAAGTATCCAAACAGATGATGTAAAGGCAATGGCAATGGAAAATTTCAATACCGGCTTTACAGGCCCAAGTGACCACCCGATCGCCTCCACGCCTTTATCCAACGGAGGTAGCAGCGTCAGCGTCTTAAGCCACATGCCTAACGTATCAAGCAGCGCGACCGCTAGCTGATAAGTGAAAAACACCAGAGGTGTGTAACCAAAATACCACATGACGGGCAACACAATTACGAAACGCAGTGTGGCTAAAACCACACTGTATGCACTTAGCCAGACAATATGTTCTGCCCCAGTAATCACGCCTCTGTACAGCCCGCCGAGCCAGCGCATAGCGACACTTACAGCCATGATTTGCAGAGCTGTCTGCACCTCAAATTGAGACAGGGTCTGAACCTTCAACCAGCTATCCGCTATATGTGCTGACAACAACATCAGCACCCCACCGCCGACAAGAGCGATACCAAAAAAGATACTGCTCAGCGCACGAAATAGCTGGCGGTATGCCAAAGAACTGATAGCACCAGCCTTGAACCGGGCAGTTTCGCGGCTGATGGTGGGCGTCAAGCCCATATCCAGCAGAGTAAACCAAGCCTGTAACATCGTGAAAAAGCCGACCAGCCCATACGCTTCCGCCCCCATATATTTTATATAGAGAGGCAGAATCGCGATGCCGACCAAGGTCACGTAAATCTGGCTAGCATAACCCGCGAGAATATTTAATTTTAAGCTCAACCCAGCAACCTTCCGCATAAGATAATATTATTCGTTGCAAACCTTAGCTGAGCGCTTAAGCGGTCATCAAAAAGTCAGCTTCTAATCTTTGCTAAATCCGAACTGGATACAATCAAGCGAGCTTTGTGGCTCTGTCCGTGTATGTTTTCGAATAGTCAGCCATGCATACGTTATCTTGCCCCAGCGTATCTTGACCCGATTTAGCTCTGGGAAATAATGAGGCAAGAAGTCATGGGACAGCCTTTTGAACTCAAGAAGCTGGAACCGCTCCGACACCGCTCTCGCCGCATGCGTTAAGGCGTTGTCCAGCACCACGACTGGAGACATGGATGTGCGCATTTTCAACTGACTCAACAAGCCAGCAAAAGCTAGCGATGCCATCGCTCCCCAAGCCCACAACAAGTAAAACCCACCAGAACTCAGTATTGCCGCCATGACGTTGAGACGGCCTGCTTTCTTTAGCAGAGGGTTGCGGGGCTTGCCGCGCCAAATCCAGACGCTGCGCACCGACGATGACAAAGAGAAGTCCGTCTCATCCATGTAAACCAATTCAATTTCTCCTTCTTGGGCCTTCCAAATCAGTTGCTCAAGCTCTTCACCGCTCCTGGCGAAAGCCTGTGGGTCACGGTTTTCAATGGCTGTAACGGCTACGTTTGCGGGCGATCTCGAGATGTTTAAGAGCGCTTTCTCGGGATTCAAGCGCACCGCAATGTCGATTTCTTCAACTAGGCGGTGATGCACCTCACTGGCGCTCAAAGGGCTTGTTTTCGCCCACTCATCAATGGTCGTCATATAGTCCGCCAGCTTGCCAGGAGCACCTTAGCGGTGCACATCAAACAGCCCCAAAAAACCTTTGCCGAACCATTATTGACAACGTTCATAGCCGGTTCAGGTTACCCCCCGGCCTTCGGCCACCACTTTTACCGAGCCCACGCAGGCATGTCGTCACAGGGTTTCAGCCAGACCCCAACCGCGCCAATTTTTTCCCTTTGTGAACGATCCCTCTCAGCTTGAGGATATGCTCCTCAGACAACTGTAAGGGCCCGTGCTTCACGTGAGACAAAATCATCAGAGCATCGACGCGAGATAACACAATAACCTAATTTATTGGTGAGCACTTAAGATTCTAGATGTCCTTGATTACCGAAATAATCTCCATCTGTTGTTCTTCCGTGATGCCAGCATAAATGGGCAGGCACAATACTTTCAGAGCCATCGCAGTTGCCACAGGGAGATTTTTAGGGCTGGCTGAGAGCATCCCGCGATACATCGGAAACTCACTTATCAGCGGGTAGAAATAACGGCGGGAAAAAAAGTTGTTATCTTTAAGCTTCTGATACAGCTCATCGCGAGTCAGGGGGTATTCCGGCCCTACAAGAATTGGGAAGTATGAGAAGTTTGCAGATTTTTGGCCTGACTCTTCAATTACTGTAATGCCACGAACGCCCTCAAGCTCACGCCGGTAACATTTATCGATGTCGCCACGCTCAGCAATAACAGTGTCTATGTACTTCAACTGAAGCAAGCCAAATGCGGCGTTCACCTCACTCATTTTGCCGTTGATTCCTGGAGCAACAACGGTCACCTCATCAACAAAACCAAAGTTTTTCAAATGATCGATACGTTGTTTTGTTTTTGCATCAGGGCAAACGATGGCGCCCCCCTCAAAAGTGTTGAACACCTTTGTGGCATGAAAGCTCAGCACACTTAAGTCTCCGTGACGCAGGATGCTCCCCCCCGCATCCTTAACACCAAATGCATGCGCGGCATCATAAATAACTTTGATGTTATAGGCATCTGCGATTTTCTGAATGGCGTCTACATTGCAGGGATGACCATAGCAGTGCACAGGCATGATCGCGGTGGTTTGCGGAGTGATTGCAGCCTCAATCTTGGCAGGATCCATATTCAATGTGGTTGGATCAATATCAACAAATACAGGCTTGATGCCATTCCACAACAGCGAGTGTGCCGTTGCCACAAAGGAATAAGGCGTTGTAATTACCTCTCCAGCCACACGCAAAGATTGCAGGGCCGTCAAAAGAGCAATGGTGCCATTATTAAACAACGCAATGTGCTCAACACCCAGGTACTCGCACAGCTGCCGCTCCAACTCTTGATGCATCGGACCGCAGTTTGTCAGAATCTTGTTAGACCAGATTTCTTCAAGATAGGGAAGGAACTCTTCCAGAGGAGGAAGATAAGGCTGTGTGACGAATACCGGCTTTTGACTCATTTCGATTCCTCGACAAACAATAACGGATGCGTTCCGTGATGATTTTTACAGGGCTGATTTCACTACCGAAAGCACCAGTGTGGCCTTGCCTAGGGCAAGCCCCGCCAAAAGGGCATAAATACATTTGCAACGTAAAATTTAATCATCGCACAGGCTGACATTGATGTAAGCACCTGAACAAAACTAATCGCGCTTTAAGAGACCAAACGCAACACTTCTGAAGCCACTTTAAGTAGCCAGCGGCTTGCTTTCTCATGGCCACAAATATCGGTAAATACCCCATAAAACCGCCCTGATAATCATCTACCAAAAACTGCATTAGTGCTGATCGTTTTGCAGGACTTTCCCATTGCCTTATGTGTCCGCTAACGGAGCGAACCCTTCAGGGTCACCCCTGCTGACGCGTAGCCACAAAGTACCTGACCAAAACAATCAACACGCCAAGCATGCCACCCAGCAACAAACCCAACAGTATGAGCAAAGCCTTCCTGGGTTTGACTGGCTGCATTGGCTCCAGGGCTTTGCGATCGATTGAGACCAACTTCATGTTGCTGCTATCGAGGTTACTCAAATTCCCCAAACGCACAATTTCAGCGCGCAACGGCTCTACACCACTTAAGAACAGGTCTTCATTTTGACGCTGCTTAAGTGCTTCAACTTCACGGTTGCTTTGCAACAGTTGCAGCTCTCGGGCAATCTGGGCTACGCGCCCCTCGGTGAAATCGTCAGTTTTGCGCTGCTGCAGAACGGTCCGTTCTGCTTCAAGCGCTTCTGTACCCATAAAATACAAGGGGATTTGCTGATTGCTGATTTCGGTTCGCATACTACTGGATCCGCGAGTGCCAGCCGAATCACCCAACGCCGAGGGCGTGGTAGGCTTTTGAATATTCAAGGCCCTCGCGATGCCAATAGCCTCACTCAGTTGCGCCATACGATCAGTGCGCACAACCTTGAGTTGCTGACGCAACGCCTTGAGCTCATCCTGCAATTGCGCACGCTTTATGCTGTCGGCTTCGTTCAAGGCGGCGATGCGCGCCTCCTTGTCTATCTCATAGCTGGAGCGGGCTGCGTCCAGCTTGCCTTTTAGCTCGGTCAAACGGTTATTGACGATAACCTTGAGGTCAGCGGCAATTTGCTTACGCTCTGCATCAATGGCGTAATCGACAAAGCCATTGAGGATCTTTACCCCGTCCACTCCCCCGGGATATGTCAACTCCATGCTAATCGCAGCGTTCTGGGAATCCGCTTTTTTAGAATCAGGAAAAATCAGCTTTAGCGAGTTGCGATTGAAATCTTCGAAGCTTTGCTCAAGGGTGCGCCCCGGACGCTTGAATTGAGTGAATAGCTCTTGATTGCTCCGGAAAAAACCCAGTCGATTATCGTATGACTCCAGCGACGACCCTACTTTCAACAGAGCCTCATTGGGAGGCAGGGTGTATACACCCGATCGATTGAGTGCATCCAGCTCGTTGATGGCTGCCGGGCGCAGAACGCTACTCACCTGATATTCAGGCGTACTTAAATAGGCATAGCCCAAAGCAACCAGACCAAAGAGAGCAGCCGTAGCAAGAATGATTTTTTTCTGCTGCCAGACCATCAAAAACAAAGGGAGTAAATCCACTTCATTGGACGAAGGAGCATTCGGGATACGGGAGAGACTACTCACAACCAAGACCTGCCTTCTAAAAGAAACTGCGGGCTCGTTATGCAGCGATTTTCATACGCGCTTATATAACTTTCTAACATCAGGCCTTAGCTTCATGCACACCTGAAGAAGCATAAAAATAACTGTACATCGAGAATCTGAAGCATTTTGCCAGTATCTCGAAACTATACAAGCCTGACAAAGTGTAATAAATCTATGGGGCGCGACATGAATTTTGTAGTGTGCCATTTACATTTGAGCTCTCAACCTGCGCTGCAGCCCTCTCCCGGCCGCATTGTCTGCGCTAAGACACACTCAATATGTAAAAAGGCCTACGAATGGGCCAGCAGGCTGCGTTTTAGTTTCGCAGATTTTCGCTTATAGACCACAACCCCCAATACCGGGCCGAAGAGCATGCCAAGCAGTAAGGCGCCGATAAAAAATAGCGATGCTGGCAACTCAGGCGAACGCCACCCCAAAAACATCAATGAGGTAGGCTGCTGGTTTTCGAGGATAAATATTACAGTCCCGAAAATAACAGCCAGGGCGAACACCCCCAACACTGCACGTTTAAAGTCACGCATCAGTAACTCCTAGGTCCTTAAGGATTAAATATCGTCTTCCTCATCCTCATTAACTCGATCCCGGAGCTCTTTGCCCGGCTTGAAATGAGGAACAAACTTGCCATCGAGGCTGACAGACTGGCCGGTCTTTGGGTTACGGCCTACACGCGGCGCGCGATAATGCAGCGAGAAGCTGCCAAAGCCACGGATCTCAATTCGATCCCCGGTCGCCAGACACTGTGACATTTGTTCAAGCATAGTCTTGATAGCCAACTCTACATCCTTGGATGAAAGCAGCCCTTGATGGGTGACAATTCGTTCGATCAACTCCGACTTCGTCATATTTTTCCCTTCTTTTTCAAGCAGCTAGATCAGCGCTTCAAAGGTTTTAGCATGATCGAAAGGGTTTGAACAGCCCAGGGATTGACTTATCTTTAAAGGCATCAGATAGATGCCAAACAGCCAGCAGAGCAGAAAAACAGGCATGCGACCGCCACCTTGAACTTATAACCACTGCCGCAGGCTCTTTAGCCTCGCTCTGGCGATCGCTGACAGCTGCAGACGACGCTGCAAGCCTGCGGCTCAGGAATTCCATCAATCATATACGTCTCGTATAGCGCTACCCCATAAGGCCTGTATCAGGCCACCCCCCGGGGCCGGGGTTGAGCTGGCGAGCCAATCCTGGCCAGCTCAAATTTCAGGCACAAAAAAGGGCGACCTAAGTCGCCCTTTTTCTATGGTAAATCAGAACTTAGTTCTGTTTTTCCATTTGTGCACGCAGCAGGTCGCCAAGAGTGGTCGGACCAGCAGCAGGCTCAGAGGTAGCTGGCTTGTCGCGCAGGCTCTGAATTGCTTCCTTCTCGTCTTCAACGTCTTTCGACTTGATGGACAATTGGATTACGCGGCTTTTGCGATCAACGCTGATGATCTTGGCTTCTACTTCTTCGCCTTCTTTCAGAACGTTACGTGCATCTTCGATGCGGTCACGGCTGATTTCGGAGGCTTTCAGAGTTGCTTCGATATCCGGAGCCAAAGTGATGATGGCGCCTTTAGCGTCAACTTCTTTCACGATGCCCTTAACGATTGCGCCTTTGTCGTTCTCTTGTACGTACTCGGAGAACGGATCGCTTTCCAGCTGCTTGATACCCAGGGAGATGCGCTCACGCTCTGGATCAACAGACAGGATAACGGTGTCAAGCTCGTCGCCCTTCTTGAAACGACGTACGGCTTCTTCGCCAACTTCGTTCCAGGAGATGTCGGACAGGTGAACCAGGCCGTCGATGCCGCCGTCCAGACCAATGAAGATACCGAAATCGGTGATCGACTTGATGGTGCCGGAGATTTTATCGCCCTTGTTGAACTGGCCAGAGAAATCTTCCCATGGGTTAGATTTGCACTGCTTGATGCCCAGGGAGATACGACGACGCTCTTCGTCGATGTCCAGAACCATAACTTCCACTTCGTCGCCGACTTGTACGACTTTCGAAGGGTGGATGTTTTTGTTGGTCCAGTCCATTTCGGAAACGTGTACCAGACCTTCAACGCCTTCTTCCAGCTCAGCGAAGCAGCCGTAGTCGGTCAGGTTGGTAACACGAGCGGTAACACGAGTGCCTTCTGGGTAACGGGCTTTGATAGCAACCCATGGATCTTCGCCCAGCTGCTTCAGGCCCAGGGAAACACGATTGCGTTCGCGATCGTACTTCAGAACCTTGACATCGATCTCGTCGCCAACGTTGACGATTTCGGAAGGATGCTTGATGCGCTTCCAGGCCATGTCAGTGATGTGCAACAGGCCGTCAACACCGCCCAGATCGACGAATGCGCCGTAATCCGTGAGGTTTTTAACGATACCTTTAACTTGCTGACCTTCCTGCAAGGATTCCAGCAGAGCTTCACGCTCGGCCGAGTTCTCTGCTTCAAGCACGCTACGACGCGAAACAACAACGTTGTTGCGCTTCTGGTCCAGCTTGATGACCTTGAATTCCAGCTCTTTGCCTTCCAGGTGCGTAGTATCGCGCACTGGACGAACGTCAACCAGAGAACCTGGCAGGAACGCACGGATGCCGTTAACGTCGACAGTGAAGCCGCCTTTAACCTTACCGTTGATAACGCCCTTGACAACTTCTTCTGCTGCGAAGGCTGCTTCCAGAACGATCCAGCATTCAGCGCGCTTGGCTTTTTCACGGGACAGCTTGGTTTCGCCAAAGCCGTCTTCGACCGCGTCCAGCGCAACGTGAACTTCATCACCGATGTTGATGTTCAGTTCGCCAGCGTCGTTGTGGAACTGTTCCAGCGGGATGAGGCCTTCAGACTTCAAACCAGCGTGAACGGTTACCCAACCAGCTTGGTAATCGATATCAACGATGATAGCGGTGATGATAGAGCCAGCCTGAAGATTCAGGGTTTTTAGGCTTTCTTCAAAGAGTTCTGCAAAGCTTTCGCTCATTTTAATTCCTGTTGATCAAGGGCGAAGGATACGCCCATCTGCCACATTCCAGACAATGTGGGTTACGTTCATATAAAAGAAGGCATGCAGGACTATTTCTGGTCTCCTGCACGCTTTCTTGGTCATCCAGTGATATCGCGCAGGGCGATTTCACTCATGATTCTTTCAAGCACCTGCTCGATCGACAACTCCGTGGAGTCCAGCTGTATTGCATCAGCCGCCGGTTTAAGCGGGGCTATTGCACGCTGCGTATCACGCTCATCGCGGGCACGAATCTCATCTAGCAGACCCGAGAGACTAACATCATCGCCCTTGGCCTTCAACTGCAAGTAACGGCGACGGGCACGTTCCTCCGCGCTAGCCGTCAGAAATATCTTCAACGGCGCGTCCGGAAACACCACAGTTCCCATGTCGCGACCATCGGCAACCAGACCGGGAAGTTCCTGAAATGCCCGCTGACGCTGCAGCAAAGCCTCACGAACAGCCGGCAAGGCGGCAATTCTGGAAGCCCCGGCAGCAACGGTCTCACTGCGAATCGCGTGAGTAACGTCATCACCTTCCAGAATAATGCGCGCATGCTTGCCGTCCGTCGCTCCGACGAACTGCACATCAAGATGCGCAGCAAGTTTCTCGAGCAAGGCTTCGTTATCCAGAGCAACGCCATGATTGCTCGCAGCGAATGCCAGCAAACGATACAGGGCACCGGAATCCAGCAGATTCCAGCCCAGGCTCTTGGCCAGCTTGCCAGCCACGGTGCCTTTGCCGGAACCGCTTGGGCCGTCGATAGTGATAACCGGCGGGACCATCACGACTGCACCTCTTGCGCTACGCGAATGCCTACCTGCTTGCACAAGGCTAGGAAGTTAGGGAACGAAGTCGCGACATTGGCACAGTCGTGAATACGGATGGGAGCCGTTGCCCGCAGAGAAGCGATGCTGAATGCCATCGCAATGCGGTGGTCACCGTGACCATGAACTTCCCCGCCACCAATGGAGCCACCATCGATAATGATACCGTCCGCAGTTGGCTCACACTTCACGCCCAGCGCCAGCAAGCCGTCAGCCATGACTTGAATCCGGTCAGACTCCTTGACCCGCAGTTCTTCAGCGCCGCGCAGGATCGTGCGACCTTCGGCCACTGCCGCCGCCACGAACAGTACCGGGAATTCATCAATCGCCAGCGGTACCAGCTCTTCAGGAATCTCGATACCTTTAAGCCTGGCTGCGCGCACACGCAAATCAGCTACAGGTTCGCCACCCACTTCGCGCTGGTTCTCGAGGGTGATATCCGCCCCCATCAAACGCAGGATGTCGATAACGCCGGTGCGGGTCGGGTTGATGCCGACATGCTCGAGCACCAGATCGGAATCTTCGGCAATCGAGGCGGCCACCAAAAAGAACGCCGAGGATGAAATATCGCCAGGTACTTCAATGTGGGTAGCCGTGAGCTTGTGGCCTGATTCAACAGAAGCCGTGGCACCCTCGACACTGACCGGGTAGCCGAAGCCACGCAGCATGCGCTCGGTATGATCACGGGTTGGCGCCGGCTCAGTGACCGAGGTCTTGCCTTCAGCATACAAACCCGCCAGCAGCAGGCAGGATTTGACCTGGGCACTGGCCATCGGCAGGGTGTAATCCATCCCTTTAAGCGCGTGACCGCCGCGAATAGTCATCGGCGGACGACCTTCGGCAGCAGTCTCAATCACCGCCCCCATTTCGCGCAGCGGATTAGCCACACGATTCATCGGGCGCTTGGTCAGCGAAGCATCGCCGGTCAAGGTCGTATCAAAGCTCTGCGCAGCCAGCAAACCCGACAACAGACGCATCGAGGTTCCGGAATTACCCAGGTAAATCGGGCCTGGCGGAGCTTTCAAGCCATGCAGCCCCACACCATGGATAGTCACGCGCCCATGATGCGGGCCTTCAATCACCACACCCATGTCACGGAATGCCTGCAAGGTTGCCAGAGCGTCTTCGCCCTCAAGGAAACCTTCGACTTCGGTTGTACCTTCAGCCAAAGAACCAAGCATGATTGAACGGTGAGAAATGGACTTGTCACCAGGTACGCGAATCTTGCCAGTTACCTTGCCACCTGGCTCAGCCAGGAAAATCAGATCATTTGAATTCATAGGGTCCACATATGCCCGGCGGGCCAGGATTTTACTGAAATGCTCGCGAGCAACCCGGGCGCGGGTAAAGACGCCCAGCAATTGATGCCCATCTCCCGCATCGACCGCATCGCGCAAGGCGTCGAGATCACTGCGGAATGTATCCAATGTACGTAACACCGCCTCGCGGTTCGCGAGAAAAATGTCATGCCACATTACCGGGTCGCTTCCTGCGATTCTTGTGAAATCGCGAAAACCTCCCGCTGCGTAACGAAAGATATCCAGATTCTCATTGCGCTTGGCAAGAGAGTCCACCAGCCCGAATGCCAACAGATGCGGTAAATGACTGGTTGCAGCCAGCACCTCGTCATGGCGTTCGACCTGCATATGCTCGACGTCCGCCCCCAGAGCGCGCCACATTGTGTCCACCAGGGCCAGCGCCCCGGAGTCGGTTTCGGCCACCGGGGTCAAAATAACCTTGTGCCGCTCAAACAGAACCGCATTGGAGGCTTCGACACCACTTTGCTCGGATCCGGCAATCGGGTGCCCGGGAACAAAGCGTGGCGGCATGCCGCCAAAGGCCTGGGTCGCAGCACGCACGACATTGCCCTTGGCACTCCCCACATCAGTCAGAACGGCCGACCCCAGATCCATGCCCGCCAGCAACCCGAGCACTTTCTCCATGGCCAGAATCGGCACTGCCAGCTGGATGACATCAGCACCACAGCAGGCGACTGCCAGATCAGCTTCGCAGCGATCAACCACACCCAGCTCTACAGCCAGGGCGCGCGACGCAGGGTCCAGATCGACTCCGACCACCTCAGCGCACAACCCGCTCTCGCGCATGCCTTTAGCAAAGGAGCCACCAATCAGGCCGAGCCCGACAACCACCAGCCGACCCACAACAGGCTTTACAGATTTCAAGGACATTACATCAACCACAAGCAAGAACCTTGGCCAGCGCCTCAAGCAGACGGGTATTTTCCGCCGGCAGACCAATAGTGATGCGCAGGTGGTTCGGCATACCGTAATTGGCCACCGGACGCACAATCACACCTTCACGCAACAGCCCCTGATAAACCGGGGCGGCCACTTGACCGAGATCCACCGCAATGAAATTACCGCGGGATGGAATCCAGCCCAGACCCAGCTCACGAAAACCGTCCAGCAACTGCTGCATGCCCGCCTCGTTAAGACGGCGGCTTTCAGCCAGATAGTCAGCATCCTGCAGCGCAGCACAGGCCGCAGCCAGCGCCAGACTGTTGACATTGAAGGGCTGACGAACCCGATTCAGCACATCCGCCACAACCGTTGTCGACAGGCTATAACCAACCCGCAAGGCAGCCAGACCATAAGCCTTGGAAAACGTACGAGAGACCAGCAGATTAGGATAGGCCGAGAGAAACTCCAGACCGTCCGGCAGCTCGCCGCCTTCCGCATATTCGATATAGGCCTCATCCAGCACCACCAGAACCCGCCCGGGGACGTCCTGCAAAAACTCGTTCAGTGCATCAACACCAAACCAGGTCCCGGTAGGGTTATTCGGATTGGCGATGAAAACCACCCGGGTATCACTGTCAATCGCCTCAAGCATGGCAGGCAGGTCATGCCCCCAGTCCTTGGCCGGCACTACTCGCGCCTGTGCACCCACCGCCTGGGTCACAATCGGATACACCGCGAAGGCATGCTCGCTGAACACGGCATTCAGGCCCGGCGCCAGATAGGCCCGGGCCACCAGCTCCAGAATATCGTTGGAGCCGTTGCCCAGGGTCACCTGATCGAGTTGCACACCGCAACGCTCAGCCAGCAAGCTCTTGAGGGCAAAACCGTTACCATCCGGATAGCGGGTCAGCTCCGCCAGTTCATTGCGAATCGCTTCCAGCGCCTTCGGACTTGCCCCCATAGGATTTTCATTGCTCGCCAGCTTGACGATGGTGGCCGGATCAATCTCCAGCTCACGCGCCAGCTCATCCACAGGCTTGCCCGGGACGTAAGGCGAAAGTTGTTGTACGCCCGGCTGCGCCAGGGCGAGAAAATCACCGCTCATGTATGACCGCCTCAGAGAACCGCTTTCGGGTAGGAACCCAGCACTTTAAGCGCCACTGCTTCTTGACTGATTTGCTCCAGAACACTTTTGACCAAAGGGTCACGGTGATGGCCAGCAAAATCGATGAAGAATACATAGGTCCATTTACCGCTACGCGAAGGACGCGTCTCGATACGTGTCAGATCGATCCCGTTCTCATGGAACGGCACCAGCAATTCATGCAGGGCGCCCGGACGGTTGCTCATTGATACGATAATCGATGTTTTATCATCGCCGGTCGGCGGCACTTCCTGACTGCCGATCATCAAGAATCGCGTCGAGTTGTCAGGGCGATCCTCAATTTTTTCCGCCAGTCGGGTCAAACCATAGAGGCCTGCAGCCATATCGCCGGCTATCGCTGCCGAATTCCACTCACCCTTGACCCGCTTGGCCGCCTCGGCATTGCTCGACACAGCAACCCGCTCGACGTTCGGATAATGCGCATCCAGCCACTTACGGCACTGGGCCAGCGACTGGGCATGGGAGTAAATACGGCTGATGCTGTCGGTCTTGGTGTTTTCACCGACCAGCAGGTGATGGTGGATCCGCAGCTCAACTTCGCCACAGATAACCATGTCGTGCTCGAGAAAACTGTCCAGCGTGTGGTTCACAGCACCTTCAGTGGAGTTCTCCACCGGCACCACGCCAAAGTTGACGGCGCCTGCCGCCACTTCACGAAACACCTCGTCGATCGCCGCCATCGGCTTGCTGATGACCGCGTGCCCGAAGTGCTTCATTGCTGCAGCCTGGGTGAAGGTACCTTCCGGCCCGAGGTAAGCCACTTTCAGTGGCTGCTCCAGCGCCAGGCACGAAGACATGATTTCGCGAAACAGACGCGCCATCTCTTCGTTACCCAACGGACCTTTGTTGCGCTCCATTACCCGCTTGAGCACCTGAGCCTCACGCTCGGGCCGATAAAATACCGGCACTTCGCCTTCAGCCAGGCTTGCCATTTTTACCCGCGCCACTTCCTGGGCGCAGCGGGCACGCTCGCTGATCAGCTCCAGAACCTTTTCGTCCAGGCTGTCGATGCGCACGCGCAGCGCCTTAAGCTCTTGCTCGGACATTAGCCGTGTTCCTTCTCAAACTCTGCCATGTAAGCCACCAGCGCGTTAACCGCAGTAATGTCCACAGCGTTATAAATCGAAGCCCGCATGCCACCCACCGAGCGATGCCCTTTGAGGTTCAACAACCCGCGCGCTTCAGCACCCACCAGGAACGGCTTGTCGAGACGATCGTCAGCCAGACGGAACGGCACGTTCATCCACGAGCGGTCGGTCTTGTTGATCGGGTTGCTGTACAGGCCGCTGGCGTCAATGAAGTCATACAGAGTACGTTTTTTGACTTCGTTAAGCTTGCCGATGGCCTCTACACCACCCTGCTCTTTGAGCCACTCGAACACCAGGCCGGACAGATACCAGGCCAGCGTCGGAGGCGTGTTGTACATCGAGCCGTTGTCTGCCGCGACCTTGTAGTCGAGCATCGTCGGGCAGATCGAGCGCGCCCGGCCCAGCAGGTCTTCACGAATGATGTTGACCACAATACCGCTCGGACCGATGTTTTTCTGGGCGCCGGCGTAGATCATGCCGAAGCGGGAAATATCGACCGGACGCGACAAAATGTCAGAAGACATGTCGGCAACCAGCGGCACATCGCCCGTTTGCGGAATCCAGTCGAATTCCAGGCCGCCAATGGTTTCATTGGGCGCGTAATGAACGTAGGCCGCGTCTTTCGACAGGTTCCATTCATTCTGACCGGGAATCGCGAAGTAATCGTAAGGCTTGGCGCTGGCAGCCACATTGATGTGGCCAAAGCGCGAACCTTCCTCAATGGCTTTTTGCGACCAGATACCGGTATCGATGTAATCCGCCTTGCCATTTTCCGGCAGCAGATTCAGCGGGATCTGGGCAAATTGCTGGCTTGCGCCACCCTGCAGAAACAGGACTTTGTAGTTCGAGGGAATAGACAGCAGGTCACGCAGATCCTGCTCAGCCTTGGTCGCAATGGACACGAACTCATCGCTGCGATGGCTCATTTCCATGACCGAGAGGCCCTTGCCATGCCAGTCGAGCAACTCGGACTGGGCACGCAACAGGACAGCTTCAGGCAGCGCAGCAGGACCTGCGCAGAAGTTATAGGCTCGTTTGCTCACATCCACTCTCACTCTGATTTGGTGGGTCACGCAATAAATCAATTATCGACACATTGTTCAATGTGAGGGCTTGCAGGCGACTGCGGTGCAACAGTCACTCATCGCGAGCAATATCGCCTCCACACATACAACAAGGGGGCGAATCTTCATCCGCCCCCTGTGTACCCGCTTATTCCTGCGGCTCTTCTTCGTCAGCGCCAGCCTCTAGCGGCTGCTCGTCGTCGACGCCATCGTGGATGACCTCATCATCGAGCTCAACACCACCATCAACCTCACCTTCAAGCTCTTCACCTTCGACTTCCGACGGCTCCTGAACCCGCTCCAGCCCGACCAGCGTTTCATCGCTGGCCAGCTTGATCAAGGTGACGCCCTGGGTATTGCGACCCAGGCTCGACACTTCATCGACACGGGTACGCACCAGGGTGCCCTGATCGGAGATCAGCATGATCTCTTCGCCATCAAGCACCTGAACGGCACCGACCAGACGGCCGTTACGGTCGTTACTGACCATGGCGATAACGCCCTGACCGCCACGCTTGTACTCAGGGAACTCGCTGATCGCAGTCCGCTTGCCATAACCACGCGCCGAAGCGGTGAGGATCTGGCTGCCTTCTTCAGGAATCAGCATCGAAATCAGCTTCTGACCTTCTGGCAGACGCATGCCGCGAACACCGCGGGCCGTACGACCCATGGCACGCACGTCGGACTCTTTAAAGCGAGTCACCTTGCCGCCATCGGAGAACAGCATGACTTCGCGCTCACCATCGGTAATCGCGGCACTGATCAGTACGTCACCTTCGTCCAGCTCCAGCGCAATCAAGCCCACGCTGCGTTGACGGCTGAAGGATTCGAGCGGGGTCTTCTTCACGGTACCGTTAGCGGTTGCCATAAAGATGAAGTGCCCCTCGGTGTAATCCTCCACCGGCAGCATGGTGGTGATGTATTCACCCTCACCCAACGGCAGCAGGTTAACCAGCGGACGACCACGCGCAGCACGGGATGCTTCAGGGATTTCGTAGGTTTTGAGCCAGTACACCTTGCCTTTGCTGGAGAACAGCAAGAGCGTGGTGTGACTGTTGGCAACCAGCAGGTGAGCGATGTAGTCCTCATCCTTGACGCCAGTAGCCGATTTACCTTTACCGCCGCGACGCTGAGCCTGGTACGCAGCCAATGGCTGAGTCTTGGCGTAGCCACCGTGGGAAATGGTCACCACACGCTCTTCTTCCGGGATCATGTCACCGAGGGTCAGGTCGAGACGGTGATCCAGAATTTCGGTACGACGAACGTCGCCGTATTCCGCACGAATGACTTCCAGCTCCTCGCGGATCACTTCCATCAAGCGCACGGCGCTATTGAGGATGCGGATCAGCTCACCGATCTGGTTGAGGATTTCCTGGTACTCGGCCAGCAGCTTCTCGTGCTCAAGACCGGTCAGACGGTGCAAGCGCAGCTCAAGAATGGCTTGCGCCTGCTCTGGCGACAGGAAGTACTTGCCTTCACGCAGGCCGTATTGCGGATCCAGGTTGTCAGGGCGGCACGAATCCGCACCGGCACGCTCGACCATCGCCACTACCGCACTGGACTCCCAAGGCGTGCTGATCAGCGCTTCCTTGGCTTCAGACGGAGTTGGCGAAGCCTTGATCAATGCAATGACCGGGTCGATGTTGGACAGGGCAACCGCCTGACCTTCAAGGATGTGGCCACGCTCACGGGCTTTGCGCAGTTCGAAAACAGTACGACGGGTAACCACTTCACGACGGTGACGAACGAAGGCTTCCAGCAGATCCTTAAGGTTGAGGATCCGCGGGCGTCCGTCGATCAGCGCAACGATGTTGATACCGAACACCGCTTGCAACTGGGTCTGGGCATACAGGTTATTGAGAATAACCTCCGGCACTTCACCGCGACGCAGTTCGATTACAACACGCATACCGTCTTTGTCGGACTCGTCACGCAGTTCGGTGATGCCTTCGAGCTTCTTCTCTTTAACCAGCTCGGCGATCTTCTCGATCAAGCGCGCCTTGTTCAACTGGTACGGGAGCTCGGTGATCACGATCTGCTGACGGCCACCGACCTTGTCGATGTCTTCAATCATCGAGCGGGCACGCATGTAAATGCGGCCACGACCGGTGCGATAGGCTTCGATGATGCCGGCGCGACCGTTGATGATTGCTGCGGTCGGGAAGTCCGGGCCCGGAATGAACTGCATCAGTTCATCGATGCTCAGTTCCGGGTTGTCGATCAGCGCCAGGCAACCGTCGATCACTTCACCGAGGTTGTGCGGCGGGATATTGGTGGCCATGCCCACAGCGATACCGCTGGAGCCGTTGACCAACAAGTTGGGAATACGGGTCGGCATGACGGCCGGGATCATTTCCGTGCCGTCGTAGTTCGGCACCCAGTCCACGGTCTCTTTGTGCAAGTCAGCCAGCAGTTCGTGGGCCAACTTGGTCATGCGCACTTCGGTGTATCGCATGGCCGCAGCGTTGTCGCCGTCGACCGAACCGAAGTTGCCCTGACCGTCTACCAGCAGGTAGCGCAGAGAGAATGGCTGAGCCATTCGAACGATGGTGTCGTAAACCGCGGTATCACCATGCGGGTGATACTTACCGATTACGTCACCGACCACACGGGCAGATTTCTTGTACGGTTTGTTCCAGTCGTTGTTCAGTTCGCTCATCGCAAACAACACACGCCGGTGCACGGGCTTCAAGCCATCGCGTGCATCAGGCAGTGCCCGCCCGACAATTACGCTCATCGCGTAGTCGAGATAGGACTGTTTCAGCTCGTCTTCGATATTGACCGGGAGGATTTCTTTGGCCAGTTCGCCCATGAGAAGCCTGATTCCTTTTTCGGGTGAAACTTCGCCACATCCATTCGGGACGAACGAAGCTCGCCGCTGCTGACCAAGTGCCATGCAGCGACTTACGACAAATCAACGAGTTATGCCACGGATTTGCGCAGTAAGGGCAACCCTTGCGGACTACCCTGGAAACCGCCGAATGTTATCACAAACGCCGCTACGCACCTATCCCCCAGATGCGCATGGAGCGTAGTAATTGGACAGGTTGTGGGCCTGAGCGTGCCCAGAGAGGCTCTGGAAGCGATTCAAGGGGTAAGCGGAGCAGATTCTGCAGCTGCAAACGCAGGCTGCAATCCGGTACGCAGGACCTTCAACAACAGCGCGGCCTTGCAACCCGGCGCAACCTTCGCCAACACCTGCAGGTGCAATTTATCAATGCAATCGCTTGCGACACATCAGTTGCGCCATTTTTGCCGCATCCGGACGCTCGACGATGCCCTTCTCGGTAACAATCACATCGATCAGATCGGCCGGTGTCACATCAAATACCGGATTGAATGTCTGCACAGGCGCACCGACACAGTGGCCGCCCACCTCCAGCAACTCACTGGCGTCACGCTCCTCGATAGGGATGTCGTCACCACTGGCCAGCTCCATATCGATGGTTGAACTTGGCGCCACCACCATAAAGCGCACACCGTGATGCATGGCATTTACCGCCAGCTGGTAAGTGCCAATCTTGTTTGCCACATCGCCATTGGCAGTGATCCGGTCAGCGCCGACTATCACCCAGGTCACGCCCTTGGTTTTCATGATGTGTGCCGCAGCCGAGTCAGCATTGAGCACCACCGGGATGCCCTCATTCGCCAACTCCCAGGCAGTCAGTCGCGAGCCCTGCAACCAGGGCCGGGTTTCGTCGGCGTAGACCTGCTCGATCATGCCTTCCAGCCAGGCAGCCCGAATCACGCCCAGCGCGGTACCAAAACCGCCCGTGGCCAGGGCACCGGTGTTGCAATGGGTCAGTACGGTCTGAGCGTTGCCCTGATGACGGCGAATCACATCGACGCCCAACTGCGCCATGGTCAGATTGGCCTCGCGATCACTTTCATGAATCGCCACAGCCTCGGCCTCAAGTATGTGCAGAACATCGGCCCTGGCTTTGGCACGATTCAAACGATCACGCATGCGATTGAGTGCCCAGGACAAATTCACTGCGGTGGGCCGGGCGTCCGCCAGCAGCGCGAAGTCCTCTTCCAGTGCCCCGACCCAATCGCCACCCGCAGCCTTGCGTACACGCGCCGCAAGCACTACGCCATACGCAGCTGCGATGCCGATCGCCGGTGCACCACGCACCACCATGGCGCCAATAGCCTGGGCCACTGCTTCGGCACTGGTATGGGCCAGCCAGCTCTCATCAAAAGGCAAACTGCGCTGATCCAGCAGGTACAGGGCCTCACCCCGCCAATCGATGGCCTTTACCTTTTCTGCCGCCAACAGTCGATCGCGCATGCCTACCCCTATCACACAGATACAAAGCCGCCGATTATAGCGAGCCCACCTTTAAGACGCTCGGGTATACTTCGCCTCCTTTTAATATCGCACTGGAAGCCGTTTTCGATGCCCACCCTGCCCCTGTCCCTCGACCTGTTGCTGCTGCCCACCTGGCTGGTGCCCGTAGAGCCAGCCGGGGTGGTACTCAAGGACCATGGGGTGGGCATCGCGGACGGGCGCATCGTGTTCATCGGCCCGCGCCTCGAAGCCTTGAAACATACCGCCCGCGAAACCCGTGAGCTGCCTGACATGTTGCTCACCCCCGGTCTGGTCAATGCCCACGGCCACGCGGCCATGACCCTGTTCCGCGGCATGGCCGATGACCTGCCATTGATGACGTGGCTGGAACAGCATATCTGGCCCGCCGAGACCAAATGGGTGGATGAAGACTTCGTGCGCGACGGCACCGATCTGGCCATTGCCGAGCAACTCAAGGGCGGCATCAGCTGTTTCAGCGATATGTACTTTTATCCCCGGACCGCCTGCGAGCGCGTGCATAACAGTGGCATTCGTGCCCAAATCGCCATTCCGGTTCTCGACTTTCCGATTCCCGGCGCAAGCTCGGCCGATGAAGCATTGCGCCAGGCCGTCGAGCTGTTTGGCGACCTGAAGCACCATCCGCGGATCAAAATCGCCTTCGGACCGCACGCCCCCTATACCGTGGGGGACGAGAACCTGGAAAAAGTCCGGGTAATGGCCGATGAACTGGATGCTGCAATCCAGATGCACGTCCACGAAACCGCTTTCGAAGTGCAACAGGCCGTCGAGCAACATGCCGAACGCCCGATAGCCCGCCTGGCCCGACTGGGCTTGCTGGGGCCACGCTTTCAGGCCGTGCACATGACCCAGATCAGCGATGCCGACCTGGCAATGCTGGTAGAAAGCAACGCCAGCGTGATTCATTGCCCCGAATCCAACCTCAAACTGGCCAGCGGCTTCTGCCCGGTCGAGCGTTTGTGGCTGGCAGGGGTCAATGTCGCGGTTGGCACCGACGGTGCTGCCAGCAATAATGATCTGGACCTGCTGGGCGAAACCCGCACCGCCGCACTGCTGGCCAAAGCCGTGGCAGGCTCGGCCACCGCACTGGACGCCCATCGCGCCTTGCGCATGGCAACGCTCAACGGAGCCCGGGCACTGGGCCTGGATAATGACATCGGTTCGATCGAGTCTGGCAAAGCTGCCGACCTGGTAGCTTTCGATCTGAGCGGGCTGGCCCAGCAACCGGTTTACGACCCTGTCTCGCAACTGATCTACGCCACTGGCCGCGACTGTGCAAAACACCTGTGGGTCGGGGGCAAACACTTGCTCGATGATGGCAAACTGACCCGAATGGACGAGCAACAGCTCTGCGCAACCGCCAAGGCCTGGGGCCAGCGCATCAGCAGCCAACCCCATTGATTCAAGACCTTCAGGCCTGTGCCTGAAGTAATACCAGGATTTTTCAGCTTTAGAGGATTTACCCATGAGCAACGTCGACCACGCCGAGATCGCTAAATTCGAAGCGCTTGCCCATCGCTGGTGGGATCGTGAAAGCGAGTTCAAACCCCTGCACGACATCAACCCGCTGCGCCTGAACTGGATTGACGAACGCGTGCAGCTGGCCGGGAAAAAAGTGCTCGACGTCGGCTGCGGCGGCGGCATTCTCAGTGAGTCCATGGCCCAGCGCGGCGCAACCGTAACCGGCATAGACATGGGCGAAGCCCCGCTGGCAGTGGCACAACTGCATCAGCTTGAATCGGGCGTGAATGTTGAATACCGCCAGATCACGGCTGAAGAACTGGCCAACGAAATGCCCGGGCAGTTCGACGTCGTTACCTGCCTTGAAATGCTCGAGCACGTTCCAGACCCGGCATCCGTAATCCGCGCCTGCTACCGCATGGTCAAGCCGGGTGGCCAAGTGTTCTTCTCCACCATCAACCGCAACCCGAAAGCCTATCTGTTCGCAATTATCGGCGCTGAATACATCATGAAGCTGATCCCGCGCGGGACCCACGACTTCAAGAAATTCATCCGCCCTTCCGAACTGGGTGCCTGGAGCCGCCAGGCCGGCCTGAGCGTCAAGGACATCACCGGCCTGACCTACAACCCGCTGACCAAGCACTACAAGCTGGGCGCCGATGTCGACGTCAACTACATGATCCAGACCCTTCGCGAGGAGTGACCCATGCGTTTAAGAGCAGTTCTTTTTGACATGGACGGCACCCTGCTCGATACCGCGCCGGACTTTATCGCCATCTGCCAGGCCATGCGCGCCGATCGCGGGCTAGCGCCCATTGACGACAAGCTGATTCGCGACGAGATCTCCGGCGGGGCTCGGGCCATGGTCGCAGTGACCTTCAGCATGGACCCTGAAGCTCCGGGGTTCGAGGAACTGCGCCTTGAATTCCTCGAGCGCTATCAACAGGACTGTGCGGTACACACCAAGCTGTTCGATGGCATGGAACAACTGCTGGCCGACATTGAACAGGCCCACCTGGTCTGGGGCGTCGTGACCAACAAGCCCGTGCGCTTTGCCCAACCAATCATGGAGCGGCTGGGCCTGGCGGAACGCTCTGCGGTACTGATCTGCCCGGACCACGTGAGCCGCAGCAAACCCGACCCCGAGCCAATGATTCTCGCCTGCAAGATGCTCAACCTTGACCCGGCCAGCGTTCTGTTTGTCGGCGATGACCTTCGCGACATCGAATCCGGCCGCGATGCCGGTACCAAGACCGCCGCCGTACGCTTTGGCTACATTCACCCCGACGACAACCCCGACCACTGGGGCGCCGACGTAGTGGTCGACCACCCGAGCGAACTGCGCAAAGTACTGGATAACGCGATGTGCAGTTGCTGACAGCGGGCGCAGAACGATCTTTGATTTCTGTTGAGGTTTTTTATGTTTGATTATTCCGCTCGCCCCGACCTGCTTCAGGGCCGGGTGATTCTGGTGACCGGTGCCGGCCGCGGTATCGGCGCTGCAGCAGCCAAAACCTATGCCGCGCACGGGGCTACCGTGCTGCTGCTGGGTAAAACCGAGTCCAATCTGAGCCAGGTGTACGACGAAATAGAAGCTGCTGGCCACCCGCAACCCGCAGTCATTCCTTTCAATCTCGAAACCGCCCAGCCCCATCAATACGATGAGCTGGCCGCCATGATCGAAAACGAGTTCGGCCACCTTGACGGCCTGCTGCACAACGCCTCGATCATTGGACCGCGCACGCCCCTGGAACAACTCTCGGGCGAAAACTTCATGCGGGTTATGCAGGTAAACGTAAACGCCATGTTTATGCTCACCAGCACCCTGCTGCCACTGCTCAAATTGTCCCAGGACGCATCGGTTATTTTCACCTCCAGCAGCGTAGGCCGCAAAGGCCGCGCCTATTGGGGGGCTTATGGGGTTTCGAAATTTGCCACCGAAGGCTTGATGCAAACCCTGGCCGACGAAGTCGATGGCGTGGCAGCCGTACGCTCCAACAGCATCAACCCGGGCGCGACCCGCACCAGCATGCGGGCCCTGGCATACCCGGGTGAGAACCCGCTGAACAACCCGGAACCACAAGCCATCATGCCGGTTTACCTGTACCTGATGGGGCCGGACAGCACCGGCGTAAACGGCCAGGCATTCGACGCGCAATAACGAATCGGCCAACAAAAAAACCGCAGCTGGCGAATGAATGCCAGCTGCGGTTTTTTTATAGACCCGGGCAAGTCAATCCCCCGGGATCAGCCCTCAACCAATTCCGGACGCTTGCGCACCACCGGCTTTTTTTCATACTGCAGACAGCTTTGCAAAAACAGATACTTGTAGTCATAGCTCTTGCAAACGGCTTTACGCAGCTCGGTTTGCAACGCTTCACTGGGATTCATCCCCGCCAGGGTGCAAATAATCTCCAGCGCTTCCCAAGGGTGCTCATCATCGTACTGAGCGTGCATCTTCAGCCATTTCATGGCGCGCTTGCGCCCTTCTGCCGGCAGCGACTCCTCATAAACGTTTTGTGAACACACCACGGCAGCCCACTCGCCCACGGCGCCTTCAATGGCATAGTTGGTCGCGGCCATGGATACCGCCAGCGAATCCGCAGTGCAGGTATGCCAGCACCAGTCGTTCAGCGCCTGAAACTCGAACGGTATGTCCTGGGCATTCATGTCAGCAAGGCTGACGCCATGGGCATTGGCCCAGTTGACCCAGTAATCGGCGTGGTTCAGTTCGACCCGAATGTTGCGAATCAGCCAACGGCGGGCCATGTCTTCCCCGGGATGACGCCCATAACGGGTTTTCCCCAGGTTATGCCCCATGTACAACGAAAACTGTTCTACCACCGGCCATCCGCCAATGAGGTACAACCGCATGATTGTCGGGCTCAGCGTGTTATCACGCATGCGTGCATAAACCTCATGCTCGACGACACGGCGCTTGCTCTCGCTACAGTCGCGGATCAGCTTTTGAGCCCACTTGGGATAGCTGGTCGCTTCCATAAGAGGCCCGGTACGTACAAATGCATCCATCACAATCAAGTTCCTTCTCAGAGGTGATTTACAAAATCGGACACCTCATCAACGCAAAGTGCCCGGCAACTTCAAAGCCAGGGCTTTGGGGCGTACAGGTCGAGTCCACAAGCTGTCACAGGTAAACAATTGTGGGCGCTCAACTATATATCCCTGAGCATAGTCGACCCCGATCTCAATCAATGCCTGTTCAATCTGAGGACTTTCAACAAACTCGGCAATTGTCCGCTTACCCATAACGTGCCCTATATGATTGATCACCTCAACCATTGCCCGATTAATGGGGTCATCCAGCATATCCCTGACGAAACTGCCGTCTATTTTCAAATAGTCCACAGGCAAATGTTTCAAGTAGGCGAACGAAGACATCCCGGCGCAAAAGTCATCCAGGGAAAAGTGACAGCCCAGCCCTTTAAGTTCATTTATGAAGCGGATGGCACTGCCCAAGTTGGCAATTGCACTGGTTTCGGTAATTTCAAAAAAGATCAGCTCGGGTGCCACGCCATAACATTCAAATTGCTCGAGCAAAAAAGCCAGGAACTCATCATCGCCTATGGTCGACCCCGAGAGGTTAATGGCACACATCGCCATTGAATGTTCTGCCCGCGGCGCCGAGCACCGAGAAATAATCTTGAATACGTTTTCCACAACCCAACGGTCAATCGAAGCCATCAGACCATAACGCTCGGCAGCCGGAATAAAACTGTCAGGCAAGATCAGGCCGCCACTGCCATCGCTCAGGCGCAACAGGATTTCAATGTGCCCGCCGCCTTCCGGGGCCCGCCCCAATGGAGCGATCTCTTGCGCATAAAGGCAAAACAGGTTTTCTTCCAGCGCCACGTGCAAGCGCTGTACCCATGCCATTTCACCAAAGCGCAGTGACAACTCTGAATCATCCGCATGGTAGACCTGAACCCGGTTACGCCCCTTTTCCTTGGCCATGTAGCAAGCCATGTCCGCCGCACGCATTGAGGCTTCCAGGGTCACCGGGGCTTGCTGGATATGCACCAGACCGATACTGATGGTGTTCAGGAACGGGCGTCCCTTCCACGCGAAGTGCAGCCTTTGTACGGTCTGGCGCAAACCCTCGGCAATTTTTTCAGCGGCATCGGCCGGGCAATTTTCCAGCAGGATACCGAACTCATCTCCCCCAAGACGCGCCAGCGTATCGCCCTCACGCAAACCCGAATGCAGCAATGCACAAATATGCCGCAACAACTCGTCACCCGCAGCGTGGCCACAGGTGTCGTTGACCAGCTTGAACTGGTCCAGATCAAGAAACATCAATGCGTGCCGGCCTTGCTGTCGCGCCAGATTCTGCAACACCAGCTCCAGCCGATATTCAAACTCGCGACGATTGGCCAGGCCGGTGAGTGCATCGTGGGTCGCCTGCCAGGACAAGTTGGCAATGTATTGGCGCTCACGGGTCATGTCATGCAGCACCAGCACCGCACCGCTCACCTTGCCGGCATGCAGGATTGGCGCCCCCACCAGTGCCACGGAAACCGTACTGCCGTCCGTGCGCTGAATCAGTTTTGAATGTTCACTGGTATTACCCAACTGGCCGCCGAGAATGCGGTCTATCAGTTTGAAACCATCATCAAGGACATTTTCGTCGAGCAACTTGAACAATGCGGCCAAGGGTACGCCTTGCGCCTGCCCGGACTTCCAGAGCGTCAACTGTTCCGCGGCCGGATTCATATAAGTGATGGAACCGCTTACATCCGTACTTATTACCCCGTCACCAATAGATTCAAGGGTGATTTGCGCCCGCTCTTTTTCAACCTGCAGGGCTTCGGCAAACTCCCGGCTCTGGCTCAACACTTTGTGGGTGCGCAGTAAAGCCAAAAGAATCAGCCCCAGCGCCGTCGCGAAATTGATGATGACCAACAATTTCAGAATAAATCGCGAGCCCTCACCCAGTGCATCACTAAAGGCTTTGGCCGGCGGGGCGACACTTTCATTGATCCGCGAGATAGCGGACTGCCAGCCTGCTACGTCAGCGGCGCTGGCTTGATTGGCATTGAGACTGCGGTGAATTTCCTGCGCCAGATCATCCAGTTTTATCAGGTATTGATCACCCACACTCCACTTCTCAATGGCTGTGCGCGTATAGCTGAAATCATGGAAATAACGATAAAACCAGATAATGCTCGAGACATCCTCAGGGCTATTACCCCCTTGCAGAATGCCCTCGCGCGCCTCGGCAAGGTCTGGAGGTGACTGATCCAGTGCCATGCGCAGCCGGTGTCCGCCCTGGGGCACCTTGATCGCTTGCAGATACTTCTCGAAAACCGCCGGATCGCGGTTGTCGGCATACAGATGGAGGTAGTAAATGGCGTCTTTCTGTCCTTTGGACCACAGACTTTCGCCTGCGACATAGCCCCGCACCGCTGAGAGCATATAAAGACTGAGACAACCCAATAGCGCCTGAAACAGCACGACCGCAATAAAGGGCCAGACGATTCCCAAAAGGCGTGGGGTACCGAGGGGACGCTTGTGCTTCATGAGTTCCCTTTATCACAGGCTGGCAGAAGAAAACCGGAGAAAATCCCTCAAGCAAGTTGAGCCTAGGCTAGTTTATGACCCGTATGAGGATCACTGGCGCCAGCCACACTTGAAAAGTCCGGTGCCCTCGCCGTCAGCTCTGCTGCAATTGCCCGTACAGCCTGGCGTAGAGCCCTCCCTCTGCAAGTAGCTGCTGGTGATCACCATCTTGCGCAATACGTCCGCCATCAAACACAAGCACGCGGTCTGCCTGTTTTACCGCAGATAAACGGTGGGCAATGATTAAAGTCGTGCGCCCACTCAAAAATTTTTCCAAAGCGTGATGCAGGTTGTATTCGGTGGCGGCATCCAGTGCGCTGGTAGCCTCATCGAGGATCACTACCCTGGGTTCGGCCAGCACCATTCGCGCAATCGCCATACGTTGACGCTGACCTCCGGACAACCGCACCCCGGAGCGCCCGACTATGCTGTCCAGCCCCTGGGGCAGCTGGCGTACGATGCCGTCCAGCTGGGCGATTTCCAGAGCACGCCAGCACGCCTCATCCGTACGCTCGCGGCCCATGGTCAGGTTGGCCCGCACGCTGTCGTTGAACAGCGCCGGGTGCTGCAGCACCACGGCCACATGTTCACGGATGGTTTCCAGGCCGATCTCGGCCTGGCTCGCACCGGCGAAATGGATACTGCCCGACTGCGGCGTGTAGAGCCCCAGCAGCAATTGCACCAAAGTGCTTTTACCGCCGCCGCTGGTGCCCACAATGGCCACCTTCTCACCCGCGGCGATGGTCAGATTCAATCGATCGAGAATCTTCTCGTCGCCGTAGCTGAAGCTCAGGTCGCGCACTTCGATATCAACGGTCTGACGCCCTGAAAACGGATCAACGCCACCGCGGTACTGCGGCTCGTCGCGCCGCGCCAGCAACTGGTTGATCCGGGTCATGGCACCGCTTGCGGCGTAGAAAGCGTACTGCAAGTTGAGCAGCTGCTCGACAGGCCCGATCATGAACCACAGGTAGCTGAACACCGCGAGCATCTGGCCGATGGACAGATCCGAAAACAGCACCGTCAGCATTGCCGCGGCACGGAAAATATCGATGCCGAACTGGAACAACAGGCCACTGGCCCGGTTCGAGGCATCACTTTTCCATTGGGATGACGTGGCAAAATCGCGCACTTCCCGGGCCCGATTCCCCAAGCGACCGAGGAAATAGCCCTGACGATTGCCGGCACGGACTTCCTGAATGGCATCCAGGGTTTCAGTGAGCGCCTGGGTAAAACGCGCAGTGCTGTCGTTCTCCAGCTTTTTGAGGTGTTTGACGCGTTTGCCCAACTGCACGGTGGCGTAAATCACCAACGGGTTGAACAGTAAAATCAAAAGGGCCAGCTGCCAGTGCATCCACAACAAAATCGCTGACGTGCCGACCAAGGTCAGCATCGCAATCAGAAACCGGCTCAAGGTTTCGCCGACGAACTTGTCGAGGGTGTCCAGGTCGGTGACCAGATGCGTGGTCACCGTACCGCTGCCCAGACTTTCATACTCGGCCAGCGAGATGCGCTTCAGACGCTCGATCAGGCGCAACCGGATGCGAAACACTATGTCTTTGGACAGACGGGAAAACAGCCGGGCCTGCAGCACGTTAAACAGCAAGGCACCGCAGCGCAGCAGCAGCGTCACGAAAAGCATCAGGCCTATGTAACCCGGCGCACTTTGCCAGGCGGCTGGCAGCCAGTGGTTCATGACTTTGAGCGCTGCATCACCGTTGCCCAGCAGCACTTCATCAACCAGCAACGGCAACAACAATGGAATCGGCACGCTGCACAGCGTGGTCAGGACCGCCACGCCATTGGCGAGCCACAGGGCTTTTTTATGGCGCAGGGCCAGACCACGGATTTCCTTCCAGCTCAGGCGATCTGTGGTCTCGGGCGCCGGCGTTGCCGGGCCGGAATCAAGCACGCTTGGCGCGTTCAAGCCAACGGCCCAGCAGGTCGGAGACAGGCTCCAGAGCCTGATAACCATTGGTCAGCAATGCCAGCTGACCGTCACGTTCAGCAAGCAGGGTGGGGAATCCGGCGATCCCCAGATCCTGGACCCAGGTAAAGTCGGCAGCGGTGGCTGTGTGCTGCTCGGCGCTGTCGAACGCGGCAGCGAACTCGATACGCGGCAACCCCGCCGTCTGCGCCAGTTCAGCCAGCACACTGGCCTGGGTCACATCACGACCTTGCACATAAAAAGCCTGCTGAATCAGTTTCAGCAACCGCCACGCGCAATCGGGCGCCAGACTGCGCGCCGCCACAATGGCCCGGCATGCAGGCTCACAGTCGTAGACAAAACCATCGGGCAAGGCACCTTCGATCGTGAACGGCTGCCCGGTGGCATCGGTCACCGCCTGCCAGTGCTCAAGGATATAGCGTCGAGTTGCAGGCTCCAGGGCCGCGCCGCTGCCGGTGCGCAAGCCTCCGACCACCAGGTGCAAATCCACCCCCGCAGCCTGCGCCTGCTCAACCAGAGCCTCAACGATGGGGGCAAAACCCCAGCACCACGAACACATCGGGTCCATCACATAGAGCAGGCGCGCGGACATATCAGGCCTCGGCCGGTTTACGGTAGTTGTGGCCAATCGGATGCGGCTGATTGCGGGCCTTGGCCAGGTCAATCTGTTTTTGCCGGTCAATGGCGCTGCGGCGGGTTTTTTCGCTCAGTTTGTCCCAGCAATGCGGGCAGCTGATACCCGGCTGATAATGCTCGGATTCACGGTCAGCGATGCTGATCGGCGTGCGGCAGGCATGACACTGATCGTATTCACCTTCACTCAGGTCGTGACGCACGGTGACCCGGTTATCAAACACGAAGCAGTCGCCCTGCCACTTGGTTTCTTCCAGCGGCACCTCTTCGAGGTACTTCAAAATCCCGCCCTTGAGGTGATAAACCTCGTCGAAGCCCTGGCTGAGCATGTAGCTCGAAGCCTTTTCACAACGAATGCCGCCGGTGCAGAACATCGCGACTTTCTTGTGTTTGGCCGGGTCGAAATTGGCTTTGATGTAGTCAGGAAATTCGCGAAAACTGGTGGTTTTCGGGTCGATCGCGCCTTCAAATGTACCAATCGATACTTCGTAATCATTCCGGGTATCGATCAGCAACACCTCCGGATCGCTGATCAGCGCGTTCCAGTTCTCGGGGTCGACATAGGTTCCGACTTTTTTGTTCGGGTCTACGCCTTCAACACCGAGGGTGACGATTTCTTTCTTGAGCTTGACCTTGGTCCGGTAGAACGGCTGGTCATCGCAGTAGGATTCTTTGTGGTCAATATCCACCATGCGCGGATCGGACCTGAGCCAGGCCATCAGCCCGTCAATGCCTTCACGACTACCGGAAACAGTACCGTTGATACCTTCTTCGGCAATCAGCAAAGTGCCCTTGACCCCGTTGTCGACCATGGCCTTGAGCAAAGGCTCACGCAGCTCGACGTAATCTTCCAGGGTGACGAATTTGTACAGTGCAGCTACCACAATCGGCGCAGTCATCGCATATATCTCCAGGTGGCTACCCTCGTAAAGGGTGAACCGGATGCAAAAAAAACGCGCCGACTGAGCGGCGCGTTGCGGATTCTAGCAAAAAGCAGGCTTAACAAGCCACTTAGTGCCCACCGCCGGCACAGGTCGGCGAGGCCGGGGCTGTACCGATTTTCGCCCATTCATCAGGCGTATAGGTATGCAAAGCCAGCGCATGGAACTCGCCCATCAGGTCACCCAGGGTGGCGTAGACCTTTTGGTGACGCTTGACACTGTTGAGCCCGGAAAACTGCTCGCTGACCACCACCGCCTTGAAGTGGGTCTGCAACCCACGACTGTGCATATGGCTTTCATCCAGCACGTTCAGGTGCTCGGGCTGCAAGGCGCCCAGCGCCGCTTCGATACGATGTTGCATGCTCATTCAGGCTCCGCTTACTTCTTCTTGGCCGGGGCCGCTTTTGGCTCCAGCTGGACAGTCATGTCTTCCAGCAGTTTGTTGACCACAGGCACCGCGCTTTCCAGCTTGGCCTGAGTCATTTGTGCCGATTGCTGAGTCAGCTGCGGCATTTTTTCCAGTACTTTCTTGCCCAGGGGCGATTGATAGAAAGCAACCAGATCCTTGAGTTCGGATTCGCTGAAGTTGGTGGTGTAAAGCTTGACCATGTCAGGCTTCAGTTTGTCCCAGCCAATAGCCTGGTCCAGAGCGGTGTTGGCTTTGGCCTGGTAGGTTTCCAGCAGGGCTTTCTTGGAAGCCGGTGCCTTGGTCTGCTCAAAACGTTGGGCGAACATTTGCTGCACTTGCATGTACACCGGGGTACCCAGCTTGTCGGCATGTGCCAGCTTGAGGAATGTTTCAGCAGTGGCAGCGTGACTGGCGGTATCGGCGAAAACCTGGCCACTGGCGCAAACCAGAGCTACCGCAGTACAGATGGCGCGAAGACGGGTCATCGAGTTTCCTTTTCTAGCAAGCGAGGACGAACCCCAAGGGCGCCCATTCTGCGCCTAAAAAACTCCGGCACTCAACCCCGGGCCTGATCAGAGGTATTCAACAATCAGATCAAAGCCTCTAAAACCAAAGTTTGAACCTATGGGGCAATTCACCGCCTAAGCTCACTGATCAACCCCTATGGAGAGAGAACCCGATGAGCCGTATCGAAACCGACAGCCTGGGTGAAGTGAACGTTCCGGATGAGGCCTACTGGGGTGCTCAGACCCAGCGCTCGCTGATCAACTTTGCCATCGGCAACGAGAGAATGCCGCTGGCCGTGCTGCATGCATTGGTGTTGATCAAGAAGGCAGCGGCGCGGGTAAATGATCGCAATGGCGACTTGCCTGCCGACATTGCCCGCCTGATCGAGCAGGCCGCCGACGAAGTGCTGGACGGCGAATACGACGATCAATTCCCTCTGGTGGTGTGGCAAACCGGCAGCGGCACGCAAAGCAACATGAACGCCAACGAAGTGATTGCCGGCCGAGCCAACGAACTGGCGGGCACAGGCCGGGGCGGCAAGTCTCCGGTTCACCCGAACGACCATGTCAATCGTTCACAAAGTTCGAACGACTGCTTCCCGACCGCGATGCATATTGCCGTGGCCAAAGCAGTCCACGAGCATCTGTTACCGGCCATCAATGAGTTGTCCGGCGGCCTGGCCGAATTGTCGGCACGGCATATGAAACTGGTGAAAACCGGCCGCACCCACATGATGGATGCCACCCCGATCACGTTCGGCCAGGAAGTATCGGCCTACATCGCGCAACTCGATTACGCCCAGGGCGCCATTCTCGCTGCATTGCCAGCCGTGTACGAGCTGGCCCAGGGCGGTACGGCTGTGGGCACCGGCCTCAACGCGCCCCACGGCTTTGGTGAAGCCATTGCCGCAGAACTGGCCGCCTTGTCCGGCTTGCCGTTTGTAACTGCGCCCAATAAATTTGCCGCGCTGGCCGGGCATGAGCCTCTGACCAACCTGTCCGGCGCACTTAAAACCCTGGCCGTGACCTTGATGAAACTGGCCAACGACTTCCGCTTGCTGGGCTCGGGGCCGCGGGCAGGCATAGCCGAAATCAAACTGCCGGCCAATGAACCAGGCAGCTCGATCATGCCGGGCAAGGTCAATCCGACCCAGTGCGAGGCACTGTCGATGCTGGCATGCCAGGTCATGGGCAATGATGTAACCATCGGCTTTGCCGCCAGCCAGGGCCACCTGCAATTGAACGTGTACAAGCCGGTGATCATTCACAACCTGCTGCAATCCATCCAGTTACTGGCGGACGGCTGCAGCAACTTCCAGAAACATTGCGTCACCGGCCTTGAAGCCGATGCCGGCAAAATGGCTGAACACCTGGAGCGCGGCCTGATGCTGGTGACAGCCCTGAACCCGCATATCGGTTATGACAAGTCTGCCGAAATTGCGAAAAAGGCCTACGCAGAAAACCTGACCCTGCGCGAAGCCGCCCTGGATCTGGGCTACCTTACCGATGCCGAGTTCGATCAATGGGTACGGCCGGAAAACATGCTGGGTTCCGGCAAGCACTGAGCCGGCGGGGCTCGCCCTGCCCTGTAGTTGATTGACGAGGGTGCATTGCTTGCTCAATGCACCCGGCGCCGACAACCATCACGGGCAAGCCCGCGCCTATTTTTTATGCTTCTTGTTGCGCTTGTCCTGCTTGTCAAAAGCGGCTTCAAGCGCATCATTGATGGTGCGCAGCACCTTGACCCGCGCCCAGCGCTTGTCGTTGGCCTCCACCAGGGTCCAGGGCGCAATCTCGGTGCTGGTACGATCGACCATGTCACACACGGCATTGCGATACAGGTCCCATTTTTCGCGGTTGCGCCAATCCTCTTCGGTAATTTTGAAGCGCTTGAACGGGATCTGTTCGCGGGCCTCAAAACGTTCCAGCTGGGTTTGTTTATCGATGGCCAGCCAGAACTTGACCACGATCACCCCGGCAGCGTGCAGTTGCTCTTCAAAATCGTTGATTTCGCCGTAAGCACGCATCCAGTCCGCCTGGGTACAAAAGCCTTCAACCCGTTCCACCAGTACCCGCCCATACCATGAACGGTCAAAAACCGTGAACTTGCTGCGCGCCGGAATCTGGCGCCAGAACCGCCAGAGGTAAGGTTGCGCCCGCTCGTCCTCGGAGGGGGCTGCAATCGGCACGATATTGTACTGGCGCGGGTCCAGTGCCGCCGCCACCCGCCGGATCGAGCCGCCCTTGCCCGCCGCATCATTGCCCTCAAACACCGTAATCAATGCATGGCGGCGCATGCGATTGTCGCGCATCAACCCCGACAGACGTGCCTGCTCGGTAATCAGCTGCTCCTGGTAATCATCTTTATCAAGCCGCCGGGTCAGGTCCAGGCAGTCCAGCAGGCTCAGCCCGTCAATGAGCTCGGGCAGCGGGGGAATATTGCTGGTCCGCACTCTGGACTTGGGCGCATTGAGTACCGCTTGCATGCCCTCCAGCAGGATTTTGCCGACGGTCAGACTGCGGTAATTGGGATCGACGCCCTCTACGATGTTCCACGGTGCATAGTCACGGCTGGTACGGCGAATGACCCGCTCGCCATAGCGCACGAACTTGTCATAGGTTTGCGACTGCTGCCAGTCCAGCGGACTGATGCGCCAGCTGTGCAGCGGGTCGTCCTTGAGGGCACTCAAACGGGCTTTCATCTGCTTCTTGGACAGGTGAAACCAGAACTTGAAGATCAATGCGCCTTCATCGGCGAGCATTTTCTCCAGGCGCTCGGCGCCATTGATTGCCTGGTCGAGGACTGCATTCTTGAACACGCCATGGACCCTGCCCTGGAGCATCTGGCTGTACCAGTTGCCAAAGAACACCCCCATGCGCCCCTTGGCCGGCAATTGTCGCCAGTAACGCCATGCCGGCGGGTGTGCCAGCTCTTCGTCGCTCTGACGGTCAAAGGTCCGCACCTCGATCAGTCGCGGGTCCATCCACTCGTTCAGCAGTTTGACCGTCTCGCCCTTCCCTGCACCTTCAATGCCATTGATCAATACGATGACTGCGCAGTTTTTCAGCTGCTGCAATTCGTACTGGGCCTCCAGCAAGGCCTCACGCAAGGCGGGAACTTCCTGATCGTAGGTTTCTTTATCGATAAAGTGACCGATTTCAGCGGATTCGAACATGGAAAGCTCCCTGGACAAGTGTCACAAGACTAGCGGATTGCTCATGCCTGCGCCGGAACAAACCGCATAACTTTGTCATGGGTCAGTGCCGCTGTTGCTGATCAGCTAGAATGGCCGCCTTGCCGTTGCCGAGCCGCACATGACTACTGAAATGCCCAATGCCCAGATTGACTGGGATGACCAAGGCCGCCCCCATTCACGGGTGTTTGATGACGTGTATTTTTCGGACAAGTCCGGTCTCGAAGAAACCCGTTATGTCTTTATTGAACAGAACGCCTTGCAGCAGCGTTTCTCTGCCCTGCCCGCCAATGAGCAACTGGTTATCGGCGAAACCGGCTTCGGCACGGGCCTGAATTTTCTGTGTGCCTGGCAGTTGTTTGATCAGGTCGCACACGCTGATGCACGCCTGCACTTTATTAGCGTCGAAAAATACCCCCTGACCCGTGAGGATTTGCAGCGAGCCCTCGCCCTATGGCCAGAGCTCGCCACCTACAGCGAACAATTGCTGGCCGCCTATTATGCGATTCACCCCGGGTTCCAGACCCTGACCCTGGCCAATGGCCGGGTCACCCTCACGCTGCTGATTGGCGATGTGCTGGAACAACTGCCGCAACTGGATGCGCGCATTGATGCATGGTTTCTCGACGGCTTTGCGCCGGCAAAAAATCCGCAGATGTGGACCCCGGAGCTGTTCGCGCAACTGGCTCGCCTGGCAGCACCAGACTCGACCATCAGTACCTTCACCAGCACCGGCTGGGTCCGCCGGGCGTTGAACGAAGCTGGATTCAAGATGCGTCGAACACCCGGCATCGGCCATAAATGGGAGATCCTGCGGGGAACCTTCGCCGGTTTGCCTGAGCATCCGTTGCCGAGCAGCGGCATCAAACCCTGGTACGCCCGCCCGCCCCGGGTCGGCGGTGAACGTAAAGCGCTGGTGATTGGCGGTGGTCTGTCGGGGTGCGCCACTGCCAACAGCCTGGCCCGCCGTGGATGGCAGGTGTGCTTGCTGGAGCGCCACGAGCGACTGGCCAAAGAGGCATCTGGCAATCCGCAGGGGGTGCTCTATCTCAAGCTTTCAGCCCACGGAACGACGCTGTCACAAATGATTGTCAGTGGTTTCGGTTACACCCGTCGCTTGCTGGAAAACCTGCAGCGCGGACGCGACTGGGATGACTGCGGCGTGCTGCAACTGGGCTTCAGTGCCAAGGAAGCCGAGCGCCAGGCGCAACTGGCTGCAGCCTTCCCCCCGGCACTGGTGCATTTGCTCGGCCAGCCCCAGGCACAGGCACTGGCCGGGATTGAACTGGCCCACGGCGGTCTGTTCTACCCCGAAGGTGGCTGGGTCCACCCTCCCGCGCTGTGCCGGTTCCAGGCCCTGCACCCCAATGTCCAGGTGCTGACCCACCATGACGTATTGCAACTGCACAGAGTCGAGGGCCAGTGGCAGGCCTGCCAGGATGACAAGGTGCTGGCCTGCGCACCGGTGGTGGTGCTGGCCGGTGCAGCAGAGGTCAAGCGTTTCCCCGCCAGCAGCGCACTGCCGCTCAAACGGATACGCGGGCAAATCACCCAACTCGCCCAAACCCCTGCCAGCAGCGTGCTCAAGACCGTGGTCTGCGCCGAGGGTTATGTGGCCCCTGGCCGGCTCGGCGAACATACCCTGGGGGCCAGTTTCGATTTCCATAACGAAGATTTGACCACTACCCCCGAGGGCCATCAGGGCAATCTGGATCTGCTGGAAGAAATTTCACCCGATCTGGCAACGCGACTGGGCGAGCAACTGGACCCCCAATCGCTGCAAGGCTGGGCCGCCTTTCGCTGCACCAGCCCGGACTACTTGCCGATCGTGGGCCCACTGGTTGAACCGCAGGCATTTGCCCTGGCATATGGCGCATTAAGCAAAGACGCCCGTCAGGTTCCGGATGCCCCCTGCCCCTGGCTGGAGGGCCTGTATGTGAATAGCGGCCACGGTTCCCGGGGCCTGATCACAGCACCCTTGTCCGGGGAAATGCTTGCCGCCTGGATCAACCACGAACCCATGCCCGTTCCCCGCAGTATCGCCGAGGCCTGCCACCCGGCCCGCTTCGCGGTGCGGGCATTGGTCAAAAGGCTGTAGCCGGCGGCAATCCGGCAGCGACCCGAATGCTGCCGCCAGGTTTTTTCTTGCGCCGCATACCTAGCTGATCAGCCCGACCTGAACGTCTGCCAGCCCTGACAAGGCTGGCGCGACGATTTGCCTGCCCAGTGCACAAAAATCGGGTCTGAAATTTTCATTGTTGAGAACTGGCCTGCAACTTCTGGAACATCTGGGCTCTGATCAGCCAGATTCCGTCTGACCAACTGCTCTACAATCCATGTCCGGCAAAACTTTAACTCGCCAAACATGGAGTAGCGTGTGTCTTATTTTTCGCCTCAAAAAAAAATACTTGTAGTCGACGACGACCTCTTCATTGTTGATGAGCTCTGCGAGTTTCTGGAAGGCAGTGGCTACACCTGTGTGCCCTGTCATTCCAGTCGCCAGGCCATTCAACTGTTCCACGACGACCCCTCGATCAGCCTGGTGCTGTGCGATTTACTGATGCCCGAATACGATGGTGTCGAACTGGTCCAGGCCTTGAGGCTGGTGGCAGGCAAGACCCGCGCCTTTGAGGCAATCATGCTGACCGGCCATGGCGACAAACAAGACGTAATCCGGGCCTTGCGTGAAGGCTTCTCTGATTACTACCAGAAGCCGGTGGATCTTCACGAGCTGCTGGCAGGCCTCAAGCGTCGGGAGAAAGCCCTTGACGATCGGCAAGCAGGTAACCAGGACCTTGGGCACCTGAGTCAGAAGCTGTATAGCCTGATCGATTCGATCAACGACCTGTCCAAGGATATCGGCAAGGCGCAGCAGGCCAGTGCCGCTACAAACCTGATTGCAGACAGGGCTAACTTCTGCGCCGAGGTAGCACCGAACGTCTTCGATCAACTGTCACCGCGCCAGCTGGAAGTTGCAAAACTGGTCAGTACGGGCCAGACAAACTTTCAGATTGCCTGTGAAATGGGTATTACAGAAAACACTGTAAAACTCTATGTATCACAAGTGTTGCGCCTGACTGATATAAGTAACCGGACACAATTGGCGCTGGCCCTTACCCCGGGCAACTCCAGATCCAACCCGCGAGCGCCAGCCTACTGAGCCATGCCAGAGCGAGATAGCGCCCCCTCTAAAAGATAAATCCGGCATTTTTTTGCCCGAACGCCTGTGTTGCCATCAGCATTTCATAGTCGCCCCCTGCCGCTTGAAATGTCCGGTTCGCGCAATGCCTGCCCGGGGTTTTTACTCCAGTGACACTTCAATTGCCTGTGAACAGCCCCGGCTTCAGTGCCCGGCGATCCACGATCAGGCTTCAGTAAAGCCGCCCGGCCTGTCTGTCAGCGCCCATCATCAAACCCTTGATACGGCTTGCCGCCGAACCAATACAACAGGCGCACCCATGCCTGCTTTTGGTGTTTTTTTGCTGCGCCGCAGCGAAACATATCCATGCATTTCGGCCTTTAGCCCAAGCCCGGCAAAGGACAAAACCAGCACCGCCGGTAAAGTTTTATTGAACGATCACGGCATGCAGGCACTCGAAAAACCCAGACTACTTACGGCGGCGCGCTCTGACTGCGCTTTTGCGCCGGAAGGATCGGGAGACAGGTCAGAGCGCTATGTCCGATCCGAAACAGGGCCTGAACGCTACTGGTTACCAGCATTTTGCAATGCCAGGGCATAGCGTTCCGATACTGCTTGCAACCGATGCCTGGTGGATCACCTCTCCCGATCAACGGAGAGAAGTTGAGACGCCTGACATGCTGCGAAAGCGTAGAAAAATCCTGCTTGAACAGCAGCAGTAGCGCGACAGGCCCGGCTTTGAAAGGGTTAAAGCAACATGTGCGGATTAGCTGGAGAGTTACGTTTTGATCATCAACCTGCCGACCTGGCAGCCATCGAACGCATCACCCATCACCTGGCACCCCGTGGGCCCGACGCCTGGGGTTTTCACAGTCAGGGACCGATAGCCCTCGGCCACCGCAGGCTGAAAATCATGGACCTGTCAGACGGCTCGGCGCAGCCGATGGTCGACAGCCAACTGGGTTTGTCCCTGGCGTTCAACGGCGCCATTTATAACTTCCCCGAACTGCGGGCCGAGCTCGAAAGCCTCGGCTACGGGTTTTACTCCGACGGTGATACCGAAGTGCTGCTCAAGGGCTATCACGCCTGGGGCGAAGCCTTACTGCCCAAGCTCAATGGCATGTTTGCCTTTGCCATCTGGGAGCGTGACAGCCAGTCGCTATTCATAGCCCGCGACCGCCTGGGCGTAAAGCCGCTGTACTTGTCGCTGACCGGCGAACGCCTGCGCTTTGCCTCGACTCTGCCGGCACTGCTCAAGGGCGGTGATATCAGCCCGATGCTCGACCCGGTCGCACTCAATCACTACCTGAATTTCCATGCCGTGGTGCCTGCACCGCGTACCCTGATTGCCGGTATCGAAAAACTGCCGCCGGCCACCTGGATGCGGATCGAGGCCAATGGGCAGACCGAGCAAAAAACCTGGTGGACCCTGCCCTACGGGCCCCACGCCGATGAACAAAATCTGACCCTGGAAGACTGGCGCGACCGCGTTCTGGACAGCACCCGCGAGGCCGTAGCCATTCGCCAGCGCGCTGCCGTGGATGTTGGCGTGCTGCTCTCGGGCGGCGTCGACTCCAGTTTGCTGGTGGGCTTGCTGCGGGATGTTGGCGTACAGGACCTGTCGACTTTTTCCATCGGCTTTGAGGACGCAGGCGGCGAAGGCGGGGACGAATTCCAGTACTCGGACTTGATCGCCAGGCATTACGGCACCCGCCATCACCAACTGCGCATTGGCGAACATGAAATCATCGAGCAACTGCCGGCGGCCTTCCGCGCCATGAGCGAGCCGATGGTCAGCCACGACTGCATCGCCTTTTATTTGCTGTCTCGTGAAGTGGCCAAACATTGCAAGGTGGTGCAGAGCGGTCAGGGTGCTGACGAGCTGTTCGCCGGTTATCACTGGTACCCGCAAGTCGACGGCGCCAGCGATCCATACGCCGCTTACCGTGAAGCCTTCTTCGACCGCAGTTATGACGAATACAAAGCCACAGTGCAGCCCCGCTGGCTGACGGCCAATGACGCGGCCGGCGACTATGTACGCGAGCATTTCGCCCAGCCGGGGGCGAATGCCGGAGTGGACAAGGCCTTGCGCCTGGACAGCACGGTGATGCTGGTGGATGACCCGGTTAAACGGGTCGACAACATGACCATGGCCTGGGGCCTTGAAGCCCGCACGCCATTTCTCGACTACCGGCTGGCCGAACTTTCGGCGCGAATTCCCGCACGCTTCAAGTTGCCCGATGGCGGCAAGCAGGTGCTCAAGGAAGCCGCACGACTGGTTATCCCCAGTGAAGTGATCGACCGCAAAAAAGGTTACTTTCCGGTGCCTGGTCTCAAGCATCTGCAAGGCAATACCCTTGATTGGGTACGCGACCTGCTGCTGGACCCGAGCCAGGATCGAGGGCTGTTTCAACCCGCCATGCTCGATCAGCTACTGACCAACCCGCAAGGTCAACTGACACCCCTCAATGGTTCCAAGCTGTGGCAACTGGCTGCTTTGAACCTGTGGTTGAGCGAACAAGGAATCTAATCAATGAAACCCCTCGCTACGGCCTACAGCCAGCGTTTGTTACGCGGCCAGGCGCCGTCTTATGAACGCCTGCAGGCCCGTTTTGCCGAAGATGGCAGTGAACCGGGCGCAGAGCCCATGGCCATCCATTGCGGCTGGGGGCGACTGCTGATCGGGCATACCTTCCCTGATCCTGCCAGCCTGGCCAACGAGTTGCTGAACGAGCAAACCGGCGAACGTGATATCGCGCTCTACGTTGCAGCGCCCCAGCAAGTGTTGGCGCAATCACCGCAGCAGCTGTTTCTCGACCCCTCGGACACCTTGCGCCTGTGGTTTACCGACTACCGCCCGGCCACAAGGGTGTTCCGCGGGTTCCGCATCCGCCGGGTGCAAAGTGAGGCTGACTGGAATGCGGTCAATACGCTGTATCAGGCGCGCAATATGCTGCCCATCGACCCGCAGCTGCTGACCGCACGCCACCAGGGCGGGCCGGTGTACTGGATCGCCGAAGATGAAGCCACGGGCACGGTGATTGGCAGTGTGATGGGCTTGAACCACCACACGGCGTTTCATGACCCTGAAAACGGCAGCAGCCTGTGGTGCCTGGCAGTCGATCCACAGTGCTCTCGTCCCGGAGTGGGTGAAGTGCTGGTGCGCCATTTGATCGAGCACTTCATGAGCCGGGGTCTGAGCTATCTCGACTTGTCCGTGCTGCACGACAACGCCCAGGCCAAGAGCCTCTACAGCAAGCTGGGCTTTCGCAACCTGTCGACCTTCACCATCAAACGCAAAAACGGCATCAACCAACCGCTGTTTCTGGGGCCGGGGCCCGAAGCCGGCCTCAACCCTTACGCGCGGATCCTGGTTGAAGAGGCCTACAAACGCGGGATCGATGTCCAGATCGATGACGCTGGCGCCGGGCTTTTCACCCTCAGCCACGGCGGCCGACGGATTCGTTGCCGCGAATCACTCAGTGATTTGACCAGCGCTATCAGCATGAGCCTGTGTCAGGACAAATGCCTGACCCACAAGGTATTGAGCCAAACGGGACTGAACGTGCCGAGCCAGCAACTGGCGAGCGATGCCGATGACAATCTGGCGTTTCTCGAGCAGCACTCGCGGGTGGTGGTCAAACCTGTGGATGGCGAACAGGGCAATGGGGTGGCGGTGGATCTGGAAACCATCGAACAGGTGCAGCAGGCCATTGAAACGGCCCGCGGGTTTGATAGCCGGGTCTTGCTCGAAAGCTTCCACGAAGGCCTCGATCTGCGCATTGTGGTGATCGGCTTTGAAGTGGTCGCCGCCGCCATCCGCCGACCTGCTCAGGTTATTGGTGACGGCCTGCACCGCGTTGACCAGTTGATCGAAGCGCAAAGCCGACGGCGCCAGGCCGCAACCCAGGGTGAAAGCCGTATCCCGCTGGATGGCGAAACCCTGCGCGCAGTACAGGCGGCGGGCTTCGAGTACGACAGTATTGTGCCAACTGGCCAGATAGTGAACGTGCGCCGAACGGCCAACCTGCACACCGGTGGCTGCCTTGAAGACGTGACCGACATTCTGCACCCGGTGCTGGCCGACGCTGCAGTCCGTGCAGCACGGGCGCTGGATATTCCGGTGGTCGGGCTGGACTTGATGGTGGTGGCTGCCGATCAGCCCGAGTACGTGTTTATCGAAGCCAACGAACGGGCCGGTCTTGCCAATCACGAGCCACAACCCACCGCCGAACGCTTCATCGATTTGTTGTTCCCGCACAGTCAGCCGGCACCCTGAAGTACCGTCGCTGAACGTCACCCGGAACCCGCCGCATCGCAGCGATGCGGCGGGCCTCACCTCAGGAGTCATTATGAATCGCACCATCCCTGAACCCGATCTCGACTACCTGCAACGGGTACTCCTGGAAATGCTCGCCATTCCCAGCCCCACCGGTTTTACCGACACCATCGTGCGCTATGTGGCCGAACGCCTGGATGAGCTGGGCATTCCTTTTGAACTGACCCGTCGCGGCACGTTGCGCGCGACCCTCAAAGGTCAGAAAAACAGCCCGGATCGCGCCGTTTCGGCGCATCTGGACACCATCGGCGCCAGCGTACGGGCGATCAAGGACAACGGACGGTTGATCCTGGCGCCAGTGGGTTGCTGGTCCAGCCGCTTTGCCGAGGGCAGCCGTGTCAGTCTGTTTACCGACAACGGAGTGATTCGCGGCAGTGTCCTGCCTCTGATGGCTTCAGGGCATGCATTCAACACCGGGGTGGATGAATTGCCTATCAGTTGGGACCACATTGAGTTACGCCTGGATGCCTACTGCGCGACTCGCGCAGACTGCGACTCACTGGGGGTGAATATTGGCGACTATGTCGCGTTTGACCCGCTGCCGGAATTCACCGAAAGCGGGCATATCAGTGCCCGGCATCTGGACGACAAGGCGGGTGTAGCGGCCTTGCTCGCGGCCTTGAAGGCCATTGTCGACAGCGGTGTACAACCGTTGATTGACTGCCATCCACTGTTCACCATCACCGAAGAAACCGGTAGCGGTGCGGCTGCTGCTTTGCCATGGGATGTAAGCGAATTCGTCGGGATTGATATTGCCCCGGTGGCACCGGGTCAGCATTCCAGCGAGCACGCCGTGAGTGTGGCGATGCAGGATTCGGGGGGGCCGTACGACTATCACTTGTCGCGGCACTTGCTGGGCCTGGCCGCCGAAAACGAGCTGCCGGTACGCCGCGATATGTTCCGTTACTACTTCAGCGATGCGCATTCGGCGGTGACCGCCGGGCATGACATCCGTTGCGCCTTGCTGGCATTCGGTTGTGACGCGACCCACGGTTATGAGCGAACCCATATCGACAGCCTGGCGGCGTTGAGCCGATTGCTCGGTGCTTACATCCTGAGCCCGCCGGTATTTGCCAGTGACGCGCAGCCTGCCCAGGGTTCACTGGATCGCTTCAGCCACCAGATCGAGCATGACGCGCAAATGGAAAGCGATACCCGGGTGCCGTCGGTAGAGAGTCTGGTGGGAGATAACCGCAGCTGAATAAACGCAGATCCCCTGCAGGAGCGAGCTGTATGTGACAGCGCTGGACAGCTCGCTCCTACAGCTTTCAAACCATGCCAGCTTCTGATGCACATACACAAAGCGGTGGAGATAACCGGCGCCAAACGCAAGTCACCGTAGGAGCGAGCTTGCTCGCGAGCTGTTCGTTAACACGCGCAAAAGCTCGCTCCTACAGGAAATTGGCGTTTATACCTGAGACTGTGCGCCTTCGAACCATGCAAGCTTCTTACGCAGCAATACCACTTCGCCCACAATCACCAGGGTAGGTGCATGGACTTCGTGATCGGCCACCAGCTTGGGCAAGTCACTGAGCGTGCCGGTAAACACCCGCTGATTGGCCGTGGTGCCTTGCTGGATCAGCGCAGCCGGAGTGTCTGGGGAACGGCCATGGGCGATCAGCTGTTCGCAGATGATCGGCAAACCGACCAGCCCCATGTAGAACACCAGTGTTTGCGCCGGAGCGACCAGGTCACTCCAGGGCAAATTGCTGGTGCCGTCCTTCAGGTGCCCCGTCACAAAACGCACGGACTGCGCGTAGTCGCGATGGGTCAGGGGGATGCCGGCATAGGCTGAACAACCGCTGGCTGCCGTGATACCCGGTACCACCTGGAACGCAATGCCATGGGCCGCCAGCTCTTCGATCTCTTCACCACCACGACCAAAGATGAACGGATCGCCACCCTTGAGCCGGACCACACGCTTGCCCTGTCTGGCCAGATCCACCAATTGGCGGTTGATCTGGTCTTGCGGCACCGCGTGATCGGCGCGGCGCTTGCCGACATAAATACGCTCGGCATCGCGACGGCACAGTTCAAGAATCGCAGGAGCTACCAATCGGTCGTAGAGCACCACATCTGCTTGCTGCATCAGACGCAACGCGCGAAAGGTCAGCAGGTCCGGATCGCCCGGGCCGGCACCCACCAGGTAAACCTCACCGGTAGTGATGGCCGCTTCGCCATTGATCTTGGCCAGCAGCAAACGCTCTGCTTCAGCGCCCTGCCCGGCCAGTTGCCGGTCAGCAATCGGGCCCTGGAAAACATCTTCCCAGAACCCGCGACGCTGCTGCACATCAGGAAACAAGCCTTTGACCTGGGTGCGAAAACGCGCTGCAAGGCCGGCCAGTTGACCGTAGGTCGAGGGAATCCAGGTTTCAATCTTGGCGCGAATCAAGCGCGCTAGCACCGGCGCGTCGCCACCACTGGAAACGGCAATCACCAGCGGGGAGCGGTCGACAATGGCGGGGAAGATCACGCTGCACAAGGCAGGTGCATCCACCACATTGACCGGCACACAGCGGCGGTGGGCATCAGCGGAAACTTGCGCATTGAGCGGCTCATCGTCGGTTGCGGCAATGATCAGGACACACCCTTCAAGGTCCGCCTCAACATAGCCACGCAACACCTGTTCGCCGCCGCTGCTGTTAATCAATTCGCACAACTGGGGCTCGATGGCGGGTGCGACAACCCGCAGTAGCGCACCGGCATCGGCCAGCAGCCGGGATTTGCGCAGGGCAATCTCCCCGCCGCCGACCACCAGTACACGGCTGCCACGCAGGTTATGAAACAGCGGCAGAAACTCCATTTAGCCGATGACCTCGATGCCGCCCATGTAGGGCTTGAGCACTTCTGGCACACGGATCGAGCCGTCTGCCTGCTGGTAGTTTTCCAGCACCGCTACCAGGGTGCGGCCTACAGCCAGACCCGAACCGTTGAGGGTGTGGACCAGTTCCGGCTTGCCGGTTTCCGGATTACGGAAACGCGCTTGCATACGGCGGGCCTGGAAATCGCCACAGTTGGAGCACGACGAAATTTCGCGGTACTTGTCCTGGCTCGGGATCCACACTTCCAGATCGTAGGTTTTAATTGCGCTGAAGCCCATGTCGCCGGTGCACAGCGCCAGCGTGCGGTATGGCAGTTCCAGCAGTTGCAGCACTTTTTCAGCGTTGCCAACCAGACCTTCCAGCGCGTCCATCGAGGTCGAAGGCTCAACGATCTGGACCATTTCAACCTTGTCGAACTGGTGCTGACGGATCATGCCGCGGGTATCACGACCCGAAGCCCCGGCCTCGCTGCGGAAGCACGGGGTGTGCGCCACAAACTTGATCGGCAGGGATTTGTGCTCGACGATTTCGCCGGCAACGATGTTGGTCAAGGTCACTTCAGCGGTCGGGATCAGATAAAAATCGGCTTCGCCTTCGCGGCTGATCTTGAACAGCTCTTCTTCGAACTTGGGCAGCTGGCCAGTGCCTTGCAGCGCCGGGGCCTGGACCAGATAAGGCGTGTAAGCCTCTTCGTAGCCGTGCTCGCCGGTGTGCAGGTTGATCATGAACTGCGCCAGTGCGCGGTGCAGGCGAGCGATAGGCCCGCGCAGCAAGGCAAAGCGGGCACCGGACAATTTGGCGGCGGTTTCGAAATCCAGCCAGCCGTACTGCTCGCCAAGGGCGACGTGGTCCTTGATTTCAAAATCGAAGGCAGTCGGCGTTCCCCAGCGGCGGATTTCGACATTGTCGTCTTCATCGGCACCGACCGGCACGGAGGCGTCCGGCAGGTTCGGCAGGCTCAGCAGGATCGAGTCCAGCTCGGTCTGGATGGCGTCCAGCTCGACCTTGCCACTGGCCAGATCGCTGCCCATGGTTTCAACACTGGCCATCAGTGGCGCGATATCTTCACCGCGAGCCTTGGCCTGGCCAATGCTTTTGGAAATGGCATTGCGCTCTGCCTGAAGCTTCTCGGTCAGGGTCTGGACTTCTTTACGCTTGGCTTCCAGCGCGTCGATGCGCGCCACGTCCAGCTTGTAGCCACGGGATGCCAGGCGATCCGCTACGTCCTGCAGGTTGGTACGTAACAGTTTGGAATCGAGCATGTCGGTTTCTCGTTTATCAAAGTTTGGTCAAGGACAGGCCAGCCCAGGTGGCGAGCAGCCCGCCGAACACGCTGAGGGCCGCATAGCCCAGTGCCAGTGGCACTTGCCCGCTTTCAAGCAGGCGCACCGTGTCCAGTGAAAAGGATGAAAATGTGGTCAAACCGCCCAGAAAACCCACCATCAGTCCGGCTCGGACTTCAATCGGCACTTCGGGGCGTATCAAAAAAAGTCCGTACAGGACGCCAATCAGCAGGCAGCCCACGATATTAACGGCCAATGTCGCGGTATAGAAGTGCCTGGGCCAATTGGCATTAATCCAGTTACCCGTGGCGAAACGCAACAAGGTTCCCGCAATACCGCCCACAGAGACGGCAACAATCAGTGGAATCAAGGTTTTCTCCGCCGTATCGGGCTCGCCTGATCAAGCGCTGCCAGGTGCCTGAGCTTTTCGCCGATTTTAAGCTCCAGCCCGCGGGGTACCGGCTGATAAAGCTGCAATGGCTCCAGCTCGTCCGGAAAGTAATCTTCGCCGGCGGCATAGGCGTCCGGCTCGTCATGGGCATAACGGTACTCGTCGCCATAGCCCAGTTGTTTCATCAACTTGGTCGGCGCGTTGCGCAAATGCAGCGGCACTTCACGGGAACCGTCTTCGGCAACGGCACGCCGTGCGGCCTTGAAGGCCATGTACACCGCGTTGCTCTTGGGCGCACAGGCCAGATAAGTGATGGCCTGGGCCACTGCCAGTTCGCCTTCCGGACTCCCCAGACGTTCTTGCACGTCCCAGGCCGCCAGACACAGGCTCAAGGCTCGCGGGTCGGCATTACCGATATCTTCACTGGCCATGCGCACCACGCGTCGGGCGATGTACAGCGGATCGCAGCCGCCATCGATCATTCGCGCAAACCAGTACAGCGAGGCATCCGGGTTAGAGCCGCGTACCGATTTATGCAATGCCGAGATCTGGTCGTAAAACGCCTCGCCGCCCTTGTCGAAACGACGCTGAGTGTCGCCCAGCAGGCTGTGCAGCAAATCGATGCCGATTTCGCTGTTGTCTTCAGCCAGGTCCGAAGCGTTTTCAAGCAGGTTGAGCAAGCGTCGGCCATCGCCATCGGCGGCCCGCAGCAATGTCTGGAAGCCTTCATCACTGAGGGTCAGACCACGCTTGCCCAGACCCTTGTCTTCAGTCAATGCGCGCTGCACCAGCTTGAGCATGGCCGCTTCATCGAGACTTTTGAGTACGTATACACGCGCCCGCGACAGCAGTGCGTTGTTCAATTCAAAGGAGGGGTTTTCTGTGGTGGCGCCAATGAAGATCAAGGTGCCATCTTCGACATAAGGTAAAAACGCATCCTGCTGCGACTTGTTGAAGCGATGTACTTCGTCGACAAACAGGATGGTCCGCCGCCCGTACTGGCCGGCTTGCTGCCTGGCGATCTCAACCGCCTGGCGAATTTCCTTTACCCCCGCCAGTACTGCCGAAACCGTTTCAAAATGCGCATCGGACACTTCCGCCAGCAAGCGCGCCAGGGTGGTTTTACCCACCCCCGGCGGCCCCCAGAAAATCATCGAATGCAGTGCCCCCTGCTCCAGCGCTTCGCGCAGGGGCTTGCCGCGCGCCAGCAGGTGTTCCTGACCGACGTACTCATCCAGATTGGCTGCACGCAGGCGGGCAGCCAGGGGTTGAGCGATGGGAGCACTACGAAACAAATCCATGGGCAGCGTTTGAAACCTCTTGGTCCGGGATTACTCCTGGATGACATCAGCCCCTTTCGGGATATCGAACTTGAATTTGGAGGCCGGGATCGGTTCGTTGGCCTTGACACCGTTGAACAGGATGTCGGTACGCTGACCCACGCTGTCGACCAGGCGCATGTTGTTGATCACGCCCTTGCGGAAGGACAGGCTCAGCGAGTCGAACAACGTGTCTTTGGTCTTCGGCTTGAGCACGAAGTCGATGACTTCTCCGGCTTGCCTGGAGGAAATATCAAAGCTTTCGCTGATTTTCGACACATCGCCCGAGAGCAGCAAGGCCGGGGTCTGGGTCAGACGCTGATCAAGCTTCTTGATCGTCACCTGCTCCAGGTCCGGGTCCCACAGGGTCACTTTCTGACCATCGGAAATCATGGTCTGTTCTTGAGGCGCATCGGTATGCCAGTAGAACAGGCCCGGGCGTTGCAGCGCCATTTCACCTGCGGTCTCCTGCAACTGCGTGCCGCTGCCATCGAGGGTCATCTGCGAAAAACGGGCGGTCAGGGTTTTCGACTTTTCCAGAAGGTTGGTCAAACTCTGAACATCAGGCTGGGCAGCACTGGCCGAAAATGCAGTAAAGGCCAATACCGGCAGCAAAAGCATGCTGACAAAACGCATGGAAATCCTCATTGATTAGTTGAACGCTGCTCGCGAATGCCCGCAGGCAAATCAGTCGCGCATTGGGGCCGGCGCCAGCACTTCACGCGAGCCATTGGTATTCATTGACGTGACAACCCCGGCCATTTCCATGGACTCGATCATGCGAGCGGCCCGGTTATATCCAATTTTCAGCTTGCGCTGCACTGCAGAGATCGAGGCACGACGGCTTTCGAGTACAAACTGAACCGCCTCGTCATACAAGGCATCGGTTTCAGCGTCGTCACTGCCCTCACTGCTGCCGCCATCAAAGCCGCTACCCGGCTCTTCAACGCCGGCCAGGATGTCATCGTTGTAATCAGGGCTGCCACGCAGCTTCCAGGCTTCAACCACACGGTGCACTTCTTCGTCCGAAACGAACGCGCCGTGCACACGAATCGGCAGGCTGGTGCCGGGCGGCATGTAGAGCATGTCGCCATGGCCCAGCAGTTGTTCGGCACCACCCTGGTCGATAATGGTGCGCGAGTCGATCTTGCTCGACACCTGGAACGCCATACGGGTCGGAATGTTGGCCTTGATCAGACCGGTGATCACATCCACCGACGGACGCTGGGTGGCGAGGATCAGGTGAATACCCGCAGCCCGCGCTTTCTGGGCGATACGGGCAATCAGTTCTTCGACCTTCTTACCGACGATCATCATCATGTCGGCAAATTCGTCGACCACCACCACGATGGTGGGCAACTTGACCAGCAGCGGCGCTTCGTCATGGATGCTTTCGCGCTTGTACAGCGGATCGGTCAGCGGCTCGCCGGCAGCCTCGGCATCCTTGATCTTCTGGTTGAAGCCCGCGAGGTTTCGCACCCCCATCTTGGCCATCAACTTGTAGCGCCGCTCCATCTCGGCAACGCTCCAGCGCAGGGCGTTAGCCGCATCTTTCATGTCCGTGACCACAGGGCACAGCAAATGCGGAATGCCTTCATAGATCGACAGTTCAAGCATTTTCGGGTCGATCATGATCAGCTTGGCGTCTTCCGGGCCCGACTTGAACAAAATCGACAAAATCATGGCGTTCACGCCTACGGACTTACCGGAACCGGTGGTACCGGCCACCAGCAAGTGCGGCATCTTGGCCAGGTCGGTAATCACCGGTTTGCCACCAATATCGTGGCCCAACGCCAGGGTGACTGGAGACTTGGCGTCATCAAACTCGGGGGTCGACAGCACTTCAGAGAACCGCACGATCTGGCGGTCTTCGTTAGGGATTTCGATACCCACGGTGGTTTTGCCCGGAATGACTTCAACCACCCGTACGCTGGTCACCGCCAGCGAGCGCGCCAGGTCCTTGGCCAGGTTGGCAATGCGGCTGACCTTGACCCCGGCCGCCGGTTGAATTTCGTAACGGGTGATCACCGGGCCCGGGTGGATCGAATCCACCGACACTTCGACCCCGAATTCCTTGAGTTTGATTTCAAGCAGATGGCCTACAGCCGCCAGGGACTCAGGGGAGTAATTGAGTTGTTTCTTCTCGGCCGGGTCAAGAATAGAGATCGGCGGCAAGGTGCCTTCAACCGCGCTGTCTACAAACAACGGTGCCTGCTTCTCTTTTTGGACCCGCTTGCTCGGCTCGGGCACTTTGGCCGGCGCCGGAGCGATGACGGCCGGCACGTGTTTTTCACGCTCGGACATGTGCTTGGTCAATGCCTGTTCGCGCTCGATCAGGCGCTCCTTGGCCTTGGCCTGTTCACGCTTGTCGGACACGCTTGGGGCGACCACTTCACTGACCCGGGTGTCGACTTCACGCAACTGGGCAACAAGCTGTTTGCGCTCGTTGCGGTCCGACCACCAGCGATTGGCTGCGCCCTGGATCAGCTCAAACAGATCGAGGGTGATTTTACCGGTGACGTCCATGACCTTGAACCATGACAGGTCGGTGAACACCGTCAGCCCGAACAGGAACAACGCAATCAGCAGCAAGGTACTGCCCTGGATGTTCAGTGCGTTCTTGGCCAGATCACCCAGGCTTTCGCCCAGTGCACCGCCCGCGCCAGCCGGCAAACCTGCGGCCGAATGGAAGTGGATATGGGCCAGGGCTGCGCCCGATAGCACCAGAAATATCAGACCTACCAGGCGCCACGAGAACAACAGGCCGCTCCACTGCCAGGGCTGATGCCGCTCACGGAAGATCTGCCAGGCCTTGATCGCCAGCAGCAACGGAAAGATGTAGGCAAAGTAACCGAGCACCATAAACAGGATGTCAGCGCTGTAGGAGCCAGCAGGTCCGCCGAAGTTCTGCACATCGACTACGCGGCTGTTATGGCTCCAGCCGGGATCGTCCTTGCCGTAGGTCAGCAAGGCCATGATCATGAACAGGCATAGGGCGCCAATAGCGATCAATGCACCTTCCTTGAGCCGGTAGTGCAATTGCTGACGCCAGAGAGGAACGGCTTTGGGTGCTGCTGCTGTGGATTTCTTCAAAACGGGTCTTTTCCTGCGCCTTTGGCGCGCCCAACTATTAATTGACTAAATTGACTGCAAAGTACTGCCCATATTGAGCAGGTGACAAGTTCCGACATGAAACTGACCAGCGCTGTACACAGCCTTGTACTATTACCCGCAGTAGTCTGCAGTGACATCCGTGCAGTCTAGATCAGCTCAAACAGGCGGGCCATTGTACGGGTTTAAGCCGCTGATGCCACGTGGCCTCAAGGCGCGGGCAAAATCGGCGCGCGACTGGCTGAGAAGCGCCAATTTGAGCATGTATTACCTTTTGTGACAAAGACTTATACCACCGTCAAAACAGAGCTTACATTTAACTGGCAGATCGACTGAGACCGCATTTGCGCGACAGAGTTGCAACCGCCCTCCCCTTCTCCCGCAAGACGGATTGCCATGCTGACCTGGTTAAAACGCGACACCCTGACATTCCCGCCGCTTACCAAAGCCATGCGCGAGCCCAACGGGCTTTTGGCCGCGGGCGGCGATCTATCAGCCGACCGCCTGATCCAGGCCTACCGCCATGGCTGCTTTCCGTGGTTTTCCGAAGGCCAGCCCATTCTCTGGTGGTCGCCCGATCCGCGCACAGTGCTGTTCCCCGAGGAACTGCATGTATCCCGCAGCCTGGGGAAACTCTTGCGCCAGCAACGCTACCAGGTGAGCTTTGATCGTGACTTCGCAAGTGTCATCCAGGCCTGCGCCGCACCCCGCAGCTACGCGGATGGCACCTGGATCACCGACGACATGCAAAACGCCTACACCGAACTTCACGCCCGCGGGCACGCCCATTCGGTGGAGGTCTGGGATAACGGCACACTGGTCGGTGGCCTGTACGGCCTGGCAATGGGCCAGCTATTTTTTGGCGAGTCCATGTTCAGCCGGGCCGATAACGCTTCAAAATTCGGCTTTGCCACACTGGTCAGGCAACTCCAGGCCTGGGGTTTCGTGCTGATTGATTGCCAAATGCCGACCAATCATCTGGAAAGCCTGGGTGCACGCTCAATCCCGCGCCAACAGTTTGCCGACTACCTGCGCCAGCATCTGGACCAACCCTCAACCGCGGCGTGGGCCACACCTCTGTAGCCTCGTCGCTGGCTGCAGTTATTGCAGGCAGGGTTTTATAGGCGAGTTTTGCGCACTGGCTTACACTTAATTCAAAAGATTTCCCGAGGGCCCATCATGACCGAGCTGGCGCGTTTGAAGTTTTATGCCACTCAACCTCACGTTTGCAGCTACCTGCCCGATGAACAAGCCACCACGCTGTTCCTCGACCCCAGCCAGCCGATGGATGTGCAGGTCTATGCCGACTTGTCCGAAATGGGTTTCCGGCGCAGTGGTGATCACCTCTATCGTCCCCATTGCCTGAAGTGCGATGCGTGCACCCCGGCGCGGATTCCTGTCGCGCGCTTTATGCCCAACCGCCAGCAAAAACGTATTTTCAAGCGTAATGCCGACCTGCAGGTGCAAGCGGTAAAACCCGGCTTCAGCGAAGAGAACTTTGGTCTGTATCAGCGCTATATCGAGCAGCGGCATGCCGATGGCGACATGTATCCACCGAGCCGCGACCAGTTTTCGACTTTTTTGGTACGCGACCTGCCGTTCTCTACATTCTACGAATTCCGCCTTGATGGACGCCTGTTGGCGGTCGCCGTGACCGACGTACTGCCCAACGGTTTATCGGCGGTCTATACCTTCTACGAACCTGCCGAAGAGCGCCGCAGTCTGGGGCGATACGGGATTCTCTGGCAGATCGCCGAAGCCAGGCGCCTGGGGCTGGATGCACTGTATTTGGGGTACTGGATCAAGAACTGCAAAAAGATGAATTACAAGACGGAATATCGGCCGATAGAGCTGCTGATAAATCAGCGATGGAGCACTGTTAACTGAACCCTTGGCTTAAACCCCATTTTTCGGGCACAATGCACGCCGCTTTTGCCTGGCGCAGTTGCACCGGGCCATTCATTGGACACCGAGGGCTTTACTGCATGTCGAAAGAAGACAGCTTCGAAATGGAAGGCACTGTCGTCGACACCCTGCCCAACACCATGTTTCGTGTGGAGTTGGAAAATGGGCACGTCGTAACCGCGCATATTTCCGGCAAGATGCGCAAGAACTACATTCGTATTCTTACCGGCGACAAAGTGCGCGTCGAGCTGACGCCCTATGACTTGAGCAAAGGGCGCATCACTTACCGCGCTCGTTAATCAAGTCAATACAAAACGCCCGGTTCTGCCGGGCGTTTTTGTGTGTCCGCGATTTGCCCCCCCCCTGCCGGAGCGAGCTGGCCTCGCGCCGCAGCCTCCATAAACAGTCCACCCATAAAAAAAGCGCCTTTCGGCGCTTTTTTTTTGCAGCAATGTCACATCAAGCCATTTCTACCGCAGTTTCAAACTCAAAGGTCAGCTCGCCGTCTTTCAGGTCGATATGTACCACACCGCCATGATCGGCCAGTTCACCAAAGAGAATCTCTTCAGCCAGCGGACGCTTGATCTTGTCCTGGATCAAACGCGCCATAGGGCGCGCACCCATCAACGCATCGTAGCCCCCTGCAGCCAACCAGCCACGAGCCTCGTCCGACACCACCAGTTGCACGTGCTTGTCATCCAGCTGCGCCTGCAACTCGGTGAGGAACTTGTCCACCACATGCTTGATAACCTCATGACCGAGGCGACCAAATTGAATAATGGTGTCCAGACGGTTACGGAACTCCGGAGTAAAGCTCTTCTTGATCGCTTCCATTGCATCGGAAGCATGATCCTGAATCGTGAACCCGATGGAAGCCCGCGAAGCCGTCTCGGCGCCCGCATTGGTGGTCATGATCACGATCACGTTGCGGAAGTCGGCCTTGCGCCCGTTGTTATCGGTCAGCGTACCGTGGTCCATGACCTGCAGCAGCAGGTTAAAGACCTCAGGGTGAGCCTTCTCGATCTCATCGAGCAGCAGCACGCAATGCGGCTGCTTGGTGATGGCTTCCGTCAGCAAGCCGCCCTGATCGAAACCGACATACCCTGGAGGCGCACCGATCAGGCGCGACACGGTGTGACGCTCCATATACTCGGACATGTCGAAACGTACCAGTTCGATCCCCAAAGCCTTGGCCAGCTGGCGGGCAGCTTCGGTTTTACCAACCCCGGTCGGACCTGCGAACAGGAACGAGCCGACAGGCTTGTCAGGGGACTTGAGGCCGGCACGGGACAGCTTGATCGCCGTCGACAACGAATCAATAGCGGCTTCCTGACCGAATACGGTCATTCTCAGATCCCGCTCCAGGTTACGCAGCAGTTCCTTGTCTGAACTGGATACGTGCTTAGGAGGAATACGGGCGATTTTCGCAACAATATCTTCGACCTGCTCCACTTCGATGCGCTTTACACGCTTCTCCACCGGCTGCAGGCGCTGATATGCCCCTGCCTCGTCGATCACATCAATCGCCTTGTCCGGCATGTGCCGATCGTTGATGTAGCGCGAAGCCAGCTCAGCCGCCGCGCGCAAGGCCTCATCACTGTATTCGATACCGTGATGCTGCTCGAAACGGCCCTTGAGGCCACGCAGGATACCGATGGTGTCTTCAACCGAAGGCTCGGACACATCGACTTTCTGGAAGCGCCGCGCCAGTGCCCGGTCTTTTTCGAAGATGCCGCGAAACTCCTGGAACGTCGTCGAACCGATACAGCGGATATCACCCGAGGACAGTAGCGGCTTAAGCAGATTGGAGGCGTCCATAACGCCACCAGAGGCCGCGCCCGCACCAATGATGGTGTGGATTTCGTCGATAAACAAAATCGCATGCGGACGCTTTTTCAGTTCGCCGAGCAACGCCTGGAAACGCTTCTCGAAATCACCACGGTACTTGGTACCAGCCAGCAAGGCGCCGAGATCAAGGGAGTAGACGATGCTGTTAGCCAGCAAGTCCGGCACTTGATTGTCGACGATACGCTTGGCCAAACCTTCGGCAATTGCGGTTTTACCCACGCCGGCCTCACCGACCAGCAATGGGTTGTTTTTGCGACGACGCGCCAGGATCTGGGCGACACGCTCAACTTCCATTTCGCGCCCCACCAGAGGATCGATACGACCCTGGCGAGCCAGCTCATTCAAATTACTGGCATAGGCGTCCAGCGGATTGCTTGAGGACGACGATTCGCCACCCTCTTCGTCCTGCATGTCATTTTCGCCGTCGGAGTGATCGCCCTGCCCCGGGACCTTGGAAATGCCATGGGCAATGAAGTTGACCACATCAATACGCGCAACGCTCTGCTGCTTGAGCAGAAACACTGCCTGGCTTTCTTGTTCGCTAAAAATCGCAACCAGTACATTGGCACCCGTGACCTCACGTTTGCCAGAGCTTTGTACATGGAATACGGCACGCTGCAAGACGCGCTGGAAGCCCAGGGTTGGCTGGGTTTCGCGATCTTCATCGTGGGCAGGGATAAGGGGAGTCGTGGAATCAATAAACTCTTGCAGGTCATGCTTGAGTTTGTCGAGGTTTGCGCCACAGGCGCGTAGAACGGTTGCGGCCGCCTCATTATCCAAAAGCGCAAGAAGGAGGTGCTCAACCGTCATGAATTCATGACGTTTGGAGCGGGCTTCCTTGAAGGCCAGATTGAGGGTGACTTCGAGCTCGCGATTTAACATGGCTTCACCTCATACCCAAGTGGTCGGCGTTAACCGTCCTTCTCGATTTCACAGAGTAGCGGATGCTGACTTTCGCGTGCGTACTGGTTTACCTGCGCCGCCTTGGTCTCGGCAATGTCGCGGGTATAGATGCCGCACACAGCCCGTCCTTCTGTATGGACGGCCAGCATGACCTTGGTCGCCAATTCGCGATTCAAGTTAAAGAACACCTCAAGTATTTCTACAACGAAATCCATGGGTGTGTAGTCATCGTTAAACAAAACCACCTTGTACATCGGCGGCGCCTGGAGCGCAGGCTTAGCCTCTTGCACAGCCAAGCCAGCGGAGTCTTCGCCATCAAAATCGGGCTGATCCTGATTGAATGTTAGTCGAGTCTGGCTGATTGCATGCATGGAAAGAAAGGTTCGTCGTTGATCGATTACAGTGATGGAGGCAAACGTGTCAAATTTCAACAGCGCCGCCGCGTGACCTTGACTATCGGTAAAACGGTGTTACAACCAATGCAACCCACAGTGGGGAATAAAGGTCCGCGCAGTCAACCATATTTAGTGGTTCATGTGCGAGAGAACTGGATGATACTCCAGTGATGGAGTCGTTTGCAGCAGAGGGATATGAGTATGCAAGGCAAGGTCAAGTGGTTCAACAATGCCAAAGGCTTCGGCTTTATCAACACAGAGGCCAAGGAAGGCAAAGATGACGACGGTAACGAAATCGACTTTTTTGCCCACTTTTCCGCCATTCAGATGGACGGCTACAAGACACTCAAGGCCGGCCAACCCGTAAGCTTCGAAATTACCCAAGGCCCTAAAGGTCTGCATGCCGTGGCGATTACCGACGCCAAAGCCATTGCGCTTTCGCCAGTGACCGAACCAGAGGCCAGCAGCCTTCCGGCCTGACCCGCCAGCACACAACCTGCCACATAAAAAACCGGCCTGTTCGCCTACCCGAACCGGCCGGTTTTTTTTATGGCCGGGCACAATCAGGTTAAATCAGCGCGCAAAACCGATGTTCCACATTAATACCCTCGGCGTGACATTGTCCGGACAAGCCCGGAAACAAAGGACCAGGCACCAGCTACCGGCACATCGTACAATCCATTCTTAGACCAATGGATGATCTCCGATATTGCGCAGCCCTCGCAGGAACATTAGTGACCTATGTATACTGCGCCGGTGACCACGGAGTCACTCAGATACACCTACTGGAATGAGTCTTTCAGGCCTAGAAAGGCTGAGTCGTTACCCCGGCTCGACCGCTTGACGCTCTACTGATGCATTCACATCACCGCGAAGAACCTCGACTTTCGGCTCATTGTTCACTGTGAACGAAAGCGCCTACCCTGCGCATCTCGAGTATCTGAGCACGCTCAGCAAAGAAGAGAGTTAATCCGAAATGCCCAACCGTTCGAAGATCATCTATACCTTCACCGACGAAGCTCCGGCGCTCGCCACCTATTCACTGCTGCCTATCATCGAAGCCTTTACCGCTAGCGCTGATATCGCCGTTGAGACGCGCGACATCTCTCTGGCAGGCCGTATCCTTGCCAGCTTCCCCGAGCAATTGGGTGCCAAGGCTGTAGCAGACCACCTCGCCGAACTGGGCGCCCTGGCCGTTACACCTGAAGCCAACATCATCAAGCTGCCTAACATCAGCGCCTCGGTCCCGCAATTGCAGGCCGCGATCAAAGAACTGCAAGCGCAGGGCTTTGACATTCCGGATTACCCGGAGACCGTGACTACTGACGCTGAAAAAGAAATCAAAGCGCGTTACAGCAAAGTCATGGGCAGCGCCGTAAACCCGGTACTGCGCGAAGGCAACTCCGACCGCCGCGCACCACTGTCGGTCAAGAACTATGCCCGCAAGCACCCGCATAAAATGGGCGCATGGAGTACCGACTCCAAATCCCACGTCGCTCACATGAGCGAAGGCGACTTCTATGGCAGCGAAAAGTCTGCCCTGATCGAAGCCCCGGGCAGCGTTAAAATCGAATTGATCGCTCAAGACGGCACCACCACCGTCCTGAAAGAGAAAACCGCGGTTCAGGCCGGCGAGATCATCGATTGCTCCGTAATGAGCAAAAAGGCATTGCGCGAGTTCATCGCGGCCGAAATCGAAGATGCCAAGAAAAAAGGCGTACTGTTCTCGGTTCACTTGAAAGCCACCATGATGAAGGTCTCCGACCCGATCATGTTTGGTCAGATCGTGGCTGAGTTCTATAAAGATGCGCTGGATAAACACGCTGACACCCTGAAAGAAATCGGCTTCAACCTGAACAACGGCATCGGCGACCTGTACGCTCGCATCAAGGCCCTGCCGGCCGAGAAGCAAGCTGAAATCGAAGCTGATATCCAGGCGGTGTACGCTGATCGCCCTGCGCTGGCGATGGTGAACTCCGACAAAGGCATCACCAACCTGCACGTACCGAGCGACGTCATCGTTGACGCCTCGATGCCGGCCATGATTCGTGATTCCGGCAAAATGTGGAACACCGAAGGCCAGCTGCAAGACACCAAAGCCGTGATCCCGGATCGCTGCTACGCCACCATCTACCAGGCGACCATCGAAGACTGCCAGAAGCACGGCGCCTTCGATCCGACCACCATGGGCAGCGTGCCAAACGTTGGCCTGATGGCGCAAAAAGCCGAAGAGTACGGCTCCCACGACAAAACCTTCCAGATCAAGACCCCTGGTGTAGTTCGGGTAACCGACAGCAACGGCAACGTGCTGATGGAACAAAAGGTTGAAGAAGGCGATATCTGGCGCATGTGCCAGGCCAAAGACGCGCCGATCCGTGACTGGGTGAAACTGGCCGTGAACCGTGCTCGTGCCAGCAACACTCCGGCCGTGTTCTGGCTCGATCCAAAGCGTAGCCACGACGCCGAAATGATCAAAAAGGTTGAAACCTACCTGAAGGATCACGACACCAGCGGCCTGGACATTCGCATCATGGCGCCGGTAGATGCCATGAAGTTCACCCTGGAACGCACCCGTGCGGGTCTGGACACCATTTCGGTGACCGGCAACGTACTGCGCGACTACCTGACCGACCTGTTCCCGATCATGGAACTGGGCACCAGCGCCAAAATGCTCTCGATCGTACCGCTGATGAATGGCGGCGGTCTGTTTGAAACCGGCGCAGGCGGTTCGGCTCCCAAGCACGTGCAACAATTGCTGGAAGAAAACTTCCTGCGTTGGGACTCGCTGGGTGAGTTCCTTGCACTGGCTGCCTCCCTGGAGCACCTGGGCACAACCTACAACAACCCGAAAGCGTTGGTGTTGGCCAAGACCCTCGATCAGGCCACCGGCCAGTTCCTCGACAACAACAAGTCGCCATCGCGCAAAGTCGGCAATATCGACAACCGCGGTAGCCACTTCTACCTGGCGTTGTACTGGGCTCAAGCCCTGGCCGCCCAGACTGAAGACAAAGAACTGCAAGCGCAGTTCGCCCCTGTGGCAAAAGCCCTGGCCGAGAACGAGGCAAAAATTGTTGCCGAACTTAACGCCGTACAGGGCAAGCCGGTCGACATCGGTGGCTACTACCACGCCGACGCCGACAAGGTGAGCAAAGTAATGCGCCCTAGCGCCACGCTGAACGCGATCATCGCTTCCGCGTAAGGGCAACAGGCAACAACACAAACCCCGGCCCACGACGCCGGGGTTTGTGTTTTTGGGCCAATACAAACCCCATGGCAGCTGGCTTGGCGGCGACGCTCACCACACAGCATCTGACCTGCCGCACCAGCTGATCGCTGGCTTGCAAGCTCCCACAGGATATATCCTGCCCCTCCCCGCACCCCATAGGGCCTACACATGGAATGGAAACCCCACATCACCGTCGCCACTGTCGTTGAAGACAATGGCCGTTTTCTGATGGTCGAAGAGCTCAAAGGCGAACGCGCCGTGCTCAACCAACCCGCAGGCCATCTTGATCCGAACGAAAGCCTGATCGACGCTGCAATCCGCGAAACCCTCGAAGAAACCGGCTACGACGTCGAACTTACCGGCGTGATCGGCATTTATTTGTACACCGCCCCCAGCAATGGCGTGACCTACCAGCGCGTGTGCTTTGCCGGCAAAGCGGTTAAACACCACCCCGACTACCAGCTGGATACCGGCATCATCGGCCCGCTATGGATGACCCGCGACGAGCTGATAGAGCAACGCCATCGCTGGCGCAGCGAGCTGAGTCTGCAGTGCATCGACGATTATCTGGACGGTAAACTGTTCGACCTGACGTTAATCCGCCCTTCGGTTTAGCCTTGAGCGCTCGGGCCTGCTAGAATCGCGTCCTTTTTCAAGACACTCATTGAAACCTTATGCGTGATCCAGCCTTAGTCGCCCCCGAAAAACAGCGCGTCATCGTCGGCATGTCCGGCGGTGTCGATTCTTCCGTTTCCGCCGTTCTGCTCATGGAGCAGGGCTACCAGGTGGAAGGCCTGTTCATGAAGAACTGGGAGGAAGACGACGGAACGGATTACTGCACCGCCATGGATGACCTGGCAGACGCCCAGGCCGTGTGCGACAAAATCGGCATCAAGCTGCACACCGCCAACTTTGCCGCCGAGTACTGGGACAACGTGTTCGAGCACTTCCTGGCCGAATACAAGGCAGGACGCACGCCGAACCCGGACATCCTGTGCAACCGTGAAATCAAGTTCAAGGCGTTCCTCGACTACGCCGTGATGCTGGGTGCCGATCTGATCGCTACCGGCCACTATGTGCGCCGTCGCGATATTGACGGCCGCACCGAGCTGCTCAAGGGCCTGGACCCGAACAAGGACCAGAGCTATTTCCTGCATGCCGTCGGCGGCGAACAAATCGCCAAGACCCTGTTCCCGGTCGGCGAACTGGAAAAGCCCGAGGTGCGCAAGATTGCTGAAAAGCACGATCTGGCCACCGCGAAGAAAAAGGACTCCACCGGGATCTGCTTTATCGGCGAGCGCCGCTTCAGCGACTTCCTCAAGCAATACCTGCCGGCACAACCGGGCGAGATCAAAAATACCGAAGGTGAAGTCATAGGCCGCCACCACGGCCTGATGTACCACACCATCGGCCAGCGCCAGGGCCTGGGCATCGGCGGCCTCAAAGACGCCAGTGACGAGCCGTGGTACGTGCTGATCAAAGACCTTGAGCATAACGAGCTGATCGTCGGCCAGGGCAACGATCACCCGTGGCTGTTTTCCCGCGCCCTGCTCGCCTCCGAAATTTACTGGGTCAACCCGATCGACCTGAGCAGCCCGTTGCGCCTGACCGCCAAGGTCCGCTATCGCCAGAGCGACCAGCCTTGCACGCTGGAAAAGACCGCTACCGGCTATCGCGCCACCTTCGATGATCCGCAACGCGCCGTCACCCCCGGCCAGTCCGTGGTGTTTTACGACGGCGAAGTGTGCCTGGGCGGTGGCGTAATTGAAGTTGCCGAACCCTGGACCAGCAAGGACAGCCGCGCATGAACCCCACTCAGGAGCAACTGATAGCCTTGGGCGGTGTGTTCCTCGCTGCAGTACTGGTGGACAAAATCGCCAAAACCGGCCAGGTCAGCGAAGCTGACTTGAGCTGCATGCTTGGCAGCCTGTTGATTCGCGACCCCAAGGACACGCTCGAAGTCTACGGTGGTGACGACATCAATCTGCGTGAAGGCTACCGGGCCCTGATCGGCGCCCTTGAACGCGACCCCAACACACTGCAGCGCGAGCCCTTGCGCTATGCCCTGTCGATGCTCGGCCTGGAGCGACAACTGGCCAAGCGTGAAGACATGCTGGAACTGATCGGCAAACGTCTGCCGCAGATCCAGTCACAGGTCGAACACTTCGGCCCGGCCCACGAAAACGTGGTGGCCGCCTGTGGCGCGCTGTACCAGGACACCCTGAGCACGCTGCGCCAGCGCATTCAGGTGCACGGTGACATGCGCAATCTGCAACAACCGAACAACGCCGCAAAAATTCGCGCCCTGCTGCTGGCCGGTATCCGTTCAGCGCGGCTTTGGCGTCAATTGGGTGGCCATCGCTGGCAGCTGGTAATCAGCCGTCGCAAGCTGCTCAAAGAGCTTTACCCGATGCTGCGCGGAAACTGAAACACGCCAGCAGGCACACTTTGTAACGTCGATATGCGTATGACGCCGGTCAGTTGGCAACGGACCGGCCGTTTTTTTCATGTATGATACGCGCCCCATTTCGTTGCCCGACTGTCCGAGAACACCCCATGCAGCTTTCTTCGCTCACTGCGGTTTCCCCTGTTGACGGCCGCTACGCCGGCAAAACCCAGGCCCTGCGCCCAATTTTCAGCGAATACGGCTTGATCCGTGCTCGCGTTCTGGTTGAAGTCCGCTGGCTCCAGCGCCTGGCTGCTCACGCCGCCATCCCTGAAGTCCCGGCGTTCTCCGCCGAAGCCAACGCCGTTCTGAATGAACTGGCCGAAAACTTCTCTCTGGAACACGCCGAGCGCGTCAAAGAGATCGAGCGCACCACCAACCACGACGTCAAAGCCATTGAGTACCTGCTCAAGGAACAGGCTGCCAAGCTGCCAGAGCTGGCCAACGTCAGTGAATTCATCCACTTTGCCTGCACCAGCGAGGACATCAACAACCTGTCCCACGCACTGATGCTGCGCGAAGGTCGTGATGACGTGATGCTGCCGCTGATGCGCCAGACCGCAGAAGCCATCCGCGAACTGGCAATCAAGTTCGCCGACGTGCCGATGCTGTCGCGCACCCACGGCCAACCGGCTTCGCCGACCACTCTGGGCAAAGAGTTGGCCAACGTGGTTTACCGTCTGGAGCGTCAAATCGCCCAGGTGGCCGCAGTCCCGCTGCTGGGCAAAATCAACGGCGCCGTGGGCAACTACAACGCCCACCTGTCGGCCTACCCGCAGATCGACTGGGAAGCCAATGCCCGCGCCTTCATCGAAGACGAACTGGGCCTGGGCTTCAACCCGTACACCACGCAGATCGAGCCGCACGACTACATCGCCGAGCTGTTCGACGCCATCGCTCGCTTCAACACCATCCTGATCGACTTCGATCGCGATATCTGGGGCTACATCTCCCTGGGCTACTTCAAGCAGCGCACCATCGCCGGCGAAATCGGTTCCTCGACCATGCCGCACAAGGTCAACCCGATCGACTTCGAAAACTCCGAAGGCAACCTGGGTATCGCCAACGCGCTGTTCCAGCACCTGGCCAGCAAATTGCCAATTTCCCGCTGGCAGCGCGACCTGACCGACTCCACCGTACTGCGCAACCTCGGCGTGGGCTTTGCTCACAGCGTGATCGCGTACGAAGCCAGCCTCAAAGGCATCAGCAAGCTTGAGCTTAACGCTCAGAAAATCGCTGCTGACCTGGACGCCTGCTGGGAAGTCCTGGCCGAGCCGATCCAGACCGTAATGCGCCGCTACAACATTGAAAACCCGTACGAGAAGCTCAAAGAGCTGACCCGCGGCAAGGGCATCAGCCCAGAAGCACTGCAAACCTTCATCGACGGCCTTGAAATGCCGCAAGCAGCCAAAGCCGAGCTGAAACTGCTGACGCCAGCCAACTACATTGGCAACGCGATAGAACAGGCCAAGCGCATCTGACCGCTGCAACGACCTACTAACGCCCGGCCGTGCCGGGCGTTTTTATTCCCGATTACAAAGCGCAATTTTTCAATAGGTTACACATGAATCCTGATATTCCTCTTCAACTTCTGGGCGGCATCACTGCGCGGGAATTCCTGCGCGACTACTGGCAGAAGAAACCCTTGCTGATCCGCCAGGCCATACCTGACTTCGAAAGCCCGATCGACGCCGACGAACTGGCCGGCCTGGCACTTGAAGAAGAAGTCGAATCACGCCTGGTCATCGAACACGGCGAGCGCCCATGGGAATTGCGCCGCGGCCCGTTCGCCGAGGACGAGTTCGGCAAACTGCCAGAACGTGAGTGGACCTTGCTGGTGCAGGCGGTCGATCAGTTCGTGCCTGAAGTCGGCGAACTGCTGGAAAACTTCCGCTTCCTGCCAAGCTGGCGTATCGACGACGTGATGATCAGCTATGCCGCCCCGGGTGGCAGCGTTGGTCCGCATTTCGACAACTACGACGTGTTCTTGCTGCAAGGCCACGGCAAGCGCCACTGGCAGATCGGCCAGATGTGCGATTCCGAAAGCAAACTGCTGGAACACGCCGACCTGCGCATCCTGGCCGATTTCCAGGCCACCGACGAGTGGACCCTGGAGCCGGGCGACATGCTGTACCTGCCTCCGCGCCTGGCCCATTGCGGCGTGGCCGTGGATGACTGCCTGACCTATTCGGTAGGTTTCCGCGCCCCAAGCGCAGCTGAAGTGCTGACCCACTTCACCGACTTCCTCAGCCAGTACCTGCCGGACGAAGAACGCTATACCGATGCCGACGCGCAGCCGGTCAGCGATCCGCACCAGATCCAGCACGACGCACTGGATCGCCTGAAGGGCTTGCTGGCCGAGCACATGAGCGATGAGCGCATGCTGTTGACCTGGTTCGGCCAGTTCATGACCGAACCGCGCTATCCGGAACTCGTTACCGGGCCGGAGCTCGAAGAAGAAGACCTGCTGGGCAGCCTGGAACAGGGCGCGGTCCTGATCCGCAACCCGAGCGCCCGCCTGGCCTGGTCCGAAGTCGATGAAGACCTGCTGCTGTTCGCCAGCGGTCAAAGCCGCCTGCTGCCGGGCAAGCTGCGCGAACTGCTGAAAATGATCTGTGCCGCCGATGCACTGCACAGTGACAACCTCGGCCCATGGCTGGCCGATGAAGACGGACGCAACCTGCTCTGCGAGCTGGTTAAACAAGGAAGCCTGGGGTTCGCCGATGAATAAGATTCACGTACGTGTCGCCAACTGGCAAAAGGACAACGCCGAACTTCGACGCATTCGTGAAGCGGTGTTTATTGCCGAACAACATGTACCGCCCGAGCTGGAGTGGGACGCAGACGATGCCGACGCAGTGCATTTTCTGGCCTATGAAGGCGACTTTCCGATTGGTACCGCCAGGCTCTTGCCTGACGGCCATATCGGCCGGGTTTCAGTGCTCAAGGACTGGCGCGGTCTGAAAGTCGGTGATGCGCTGATGCAGGCAACCATCAACGAAGCTGAAAAGCGCGGCCTGAAGCAACAAATGCTCAGTGCCCAGGTGCACGCCACGCCGTTCTACGAGCGACTGGGCTTCAAGATCGTCAGCGAGGAGTTCCTGGAAGCAGGTATTCCCCACGTTGATATGGTGCGCGCGGGCTGATGCTCGCCCTGTGGGGGCGGGCTTGCCCGCGATAGCAGCGCCTGGTTCCGAGCCATGGAACGGGCCATCCCAATCGCCGGCAAGCCGGCTCCCGCAAAAGATCCAGCCAAACGCCCTGCCATCTTCGGATCGCAGGGCGTTTTGCTATCTGGCACACTCGCTCCATGCCTTTTCAGCATTGCGGAGATAACGGATATGTCCCTACGCGCCATCATCGCCAGCCTGGCACTGTTGTGCAGCATCAGCGCCCTGGCCGATACCCAGGTCATCACCCTGCAGAACCGCACCAGCACCGACCTGCTGCCCATCGCACAGAACTTTATCGGTAAAAACGGCAAAGTCAGCGCCTACGGCAATCAATTGATCGTCGAGGCCTCTGCCTCAAAAATCAAAAACCTCGAAGACCTGCTTGCGCAACTCGACAAGCCAGCCAGGCGCCTGCTGATCACCGTGGATACCAGCGACAACAACCTGCCTGACGCCAGCAGCTCAACACGGGTAATCAGCACGGCCAGTCGCAATGGCGGCACCCAGCAGATCCAGACCACCGAAGGCGTGCCTGCGTTTATCCAGAGCGGCCAGAGCGTGCCACTCACCAGCACGCAGACAGACGCGTATGGACGACTGCTGACGCAAACCGAATACCGGGATGTCACCCGGGGTTTCTACGTGACCGCCACTGTCACAGGTGAAACGGTACACCTGGCGATCAACGCCAACCGCGACCGCATGAGCCAGGAACAGCCGGATGTAGTGAACATTCAAAATACCGACACACAAGTCAGCGGCCCGCTGGGTCAGTGGATCACCCTCGCCGGCAGCAATAGCCGGAATATGGCCGGCCAGCAGGCTGGAACCCGCACCTACTCTACCCTGGGAACGGATGACATGACCTTGCGGGTCAAAGTAGACGCTCTCGACTAAAAGGCCCGAAACTGACCGGCAAGTCGTTTTTTCGGCAATTATGTAGTGCCTTGAAAAAAGCACTACAAAACATTTGACGACGTAAAAATGCAGAGGCATGATGGCCCCGCTCCCGCTAATCAGAGGCCCCCAAATGGCTCTGAGTCTGTAGCGAGTAGCCATTCACGCTTAACAACATTGTTGTGTGCCTGGTGGAGCAACTACTTTTCAACCCAGACCTATGCGACGAGGTTTATCTCCATGGCACTGACACGCGAACAGCAAATTGCAGCCCTTGAAAAAGACTGGGCCGAAAATCCACGCTGGAAAGGCGTGACTCGCGATTACTCCGCTGCTGACGTGGTCCGCCTGCGCGGCTCGGTTCAACCCGAGCACACCTTCGCAAAAATGGGCGCTGACAAGCTGTGGAAACTGGTGACACAGGGCGCACACCCGTCCTTCCGTCCCGAGAAAGATTTCGTCAACTGCATGGGCGCCCTGACCGGGGGCCAGGCAGTACAACAGGTCAAGGCCGGCATCCAGGCTATCTACCTGTCGGGCTGGCAAGTGGCAGCAGACAACAACTCTGCTGAATCCATGTACCCCGATCAGTCGCTGTACCCGGTGGACTCGGTCCCAACCGTGGTCAAGCGCATCAACAACTCATTCCGTCGCGCCGACCAGATCCAGTGGAAAGCCGGCAAAAACCCGGGCGACCAGGGTTACATCGACTACTTCGCACCGATCGTGGCTGACGCCGAAGCCGGTTTCGGCGGCGTGCTGAACGCTTACGAACTGATGAAGAGCATGATCGAAGCAGGCGCCGCCGGCGTTCACTTCGAAGACCAGCTGGCTTCGGTTAAAAAATGCGGACACATGGGCGGCAAGGTTCTGGTGCCTACCCAGGAAGCCGTGCAAAAACTGACCGCAGCCCGTCTGGCTGCAGACGTTGCCGGCACACCGACCATCATCCTGGCCCGCACCGACGCCAACGCAGCAGATCTGCTGACCTCTGACTGCGACCCGTACGACCAGCCATTCGTCACCGGCGAGCGGACCAAGGAAGGCTTCTACAAAGTACGTGCCGGCCTGGACCAGGCTATCGCCCGCGGTCTGGCTTACGCACCGTATGCCGATCTGATCTGGTGCGAGACTGCCAAACCGGATCTGGACGAAGCCCGTCGCTTTGCCGAAGCGATCAAAAAGGAATATCCGGACCAGCTGCTGTCGTACAACTGCTCGCCGTCCTTCAACTGGAAGAAGAACCTGGACGACGCGACCATCGCCAAGTTCCAGCGCGAACTGTCAGCCATGGGCTACAAGCACCAGTTCATCACCCTGGCAGGCATCCACAACATGTGGCACAGCATGTTCAACCTGGCACACGACTATGCCCGCAACGACATGACCGCCTACGTGAAGCTGCAGGAGCAGGAGTTCGCTGACGCCGCCAAAGGCTACACCTTTGTGGCGCACCAGCAGGAAGTGGGCACTGGCTACTTCGACGACATGACCACCGTGATTCAAGGCGGCTCGTCCTCAGTAACCGCCCTCACCGGGTCTACTGAAGAAGAACAGTTCCACTGATTGCCAGCCGAAAAACGAAACAGGGACATTGCCTGACCTGCCGAGAAAAACACGCAATGCCTTGAACATGACGCCCCGACTGGTTCGGGGCTTTTTTTTGCTGACCATTGATCAGCAGAAGCTGGCTGGCCGGCGACAGCCTCGATGCCTCCTTGCGGCACGACAGCGTCACTGGCAAGCCAGCACCTGCACCGAGCCCATGCAGCGTCACCTTTTGAATCGACTAAAAACTGATCCAGGTCCATACCCGGAAACAAGAATCGGGTAAAAAGCCAAGTCCGGAACTTGCATCCGGTACATATATAAGCCAACTTCCACACACCCCCGCAGCGGAGTCCTGACAGACAAGCGCTTAAACGATATTAATTATCATTTAGAGTTGCTTTTGTTGATTGGTTGCCCCACCAAACATAATCACCAAAACACGCTGCAATGCCCGTACAACGTGGCCTGGACAGTCTTTATGGATGTCTCTACCACTAAAGGATTGAATTAATTCATCTTAGAAAATTTACTTGCCGGGTGTTTAGCCATAAAATCCCGGCCATCAATAGCGCTGCGACATATCGTCACTGCTTTATTTCTTTTTTAAGCTCAGAGACCTTTGCTCTCTGTTAAGGATTACCAGCATGCCCGAAGCGACAGGACTCATAGCCCACAACTGGGGCTTTGCCATTTTCCTTCTCGGTGTTGTCGGCCTTTGTGCCTTCATGCTCGGCGTCTCCAGCCTCCTCGGGTCAAAAGCCTGGGGTCGCAGCAAAAACGAACCGTTCGAGTCGGGCATGCTACCTACCGGTGGCGCCCGCTTGCGGCTCTCAGCCAAATTCTATCTGGTCGCGATGCTGTTCGTGATCTTCGATATCGAAGCCCTTTTTCTCTTTGCCTGGTCTGTGTCTGTTCGCGAAAGCGGCTGGACCGGATTCGTCGAAGCTCTCGTTTTCATAGCAATTCTGTTGGCAGGCCTTGTCTACCTATTTCGGGTGGGTGCTCTTGATTGGGCACCGGAAGCTCGTCGTAAGCGGCAGGCCAAGCTGAAACAATGAGGCTTTGGCGATGCAATACGAACTCACCAGGATCGACCCGGATGCTCCTAACGAGCAGTACCCGATCGGCAAACGGGAAACCGTTTCCGATCCGTTAGAAGATCAAGTCCACAAAAACATCTTCATGGGCAAGCTTGAGGACGTACTGAACAATACGGTCAATTGGGGACGTAAGAACTCCCTGTGGCCGTACAACTTCGGTCTGTCCTGCTGCTACGTGGAGATGACCACCGCCTTCACGGCGCCCCACGACATCGCGCGCTTTGGCGCCGAAGTTATCCGGGCATCGCCGCGCCAGGCGGATTTCATGGTTATTGCCGGTACCTGCTTCATCAAGATGGCGCCGATCATTCAGCGTCTCTATGAGCAAATGCTTGAGCCTAAATGGGTTATTTCCATGGGTTCTTGCGCCAACTCCGGTGGCATGTACGACATTTACTCCGTGGTTCAAGGGGTCGACAAGTTCCTGCCCGTGGACGTTTACGTGCCTGGCTGCCCACCCCGCCCAGAGGCTTTTCTGCAGGGCTTGATGCTCTTGCAAGAGTCGATTGGCCAGGAGCGTCGCCCACTTTCCTGGGTTGTCGGCGAACAAGGCGTTTATCGCGCCGAGATGCCGTCACAAAAGGAACAGCGCCGTGAACAGCGTATTCAGGTGACCAACCTGCGCAGCCCCGACGAAGTCTGATCCAGCTCTGCTTCTTTAATAGAACGAGACACTGGCTTCATTCTTTACGTTGACCGAAAGCGATAAAAAAACCATGACTACAGGCTCCGCTCTGTACATCCCGCCTTATAAGGCTGACGACCAAGATGTGGTTGTCGAACTGAACACCCGTTTTGGCCCCGAGGCATTCACTGCCCAGGCCACGCGCACCGGCATGCCGGTGCTTTGGGTTACCCGCGCAAAACTGGTTGAAGTACTGACCTTCCTGCGTAACCTGCCAAAACCTTACGTCATGCTCTACGACTTGCATGGTGTGGACGAACGTCTGCGCACCAAGCGTCAGGGCCTGCCATCGGGTGCCGACTTCACCGTCTTCTATCACCTGATGTCGCTTGAACGTAACAGCGACGTCATGATCAAGGTGGCGCTGTCCGAAAGTGACCTGAGCGTGCCGACCATCACCGGTATCTGGCCGAACGCCAACTGGTACGAGCGTGAAGTCTGGGACATGTTCGGTATCGACTTCAAAGGGCACCCGCACCTGTCGCGCATCATGATGCCGCCGACCTGGGAAGGTCACCCGCTGCGCAAGGACTTCCCGGCCCGGGCCACTGAGTTCGATCCGTACAGCCTGACCCTGGCCAAGGTTCAGCTGGAAGAAGAAGCCGCCCGTTTCAAACCCGAAGACTGGGGCATGAAGCGTTCCGGGGAAAACGAGGACTACATGTTCCTCAACCTCGGCCCCAACCACCCTTCTGCTCACGGTGCCTTCCGCATCATTCTGCAGCTGGACGGTGAAGAGATCGTCGACTGCGTGCCAGACGTCGGCTACCACCACCGTGGTGCCGAAAAAATGGCCGAGCGCCAGTCCTGGCACAGCTTCATCCCGTACACCGACCGTATCGACTACCTCGGCGGCGTGATGAACAACCTGCCGTACGTGCTGTCGGTCGAGAAGCTGGCGGGCATCAAGGTACCGGATCGGGTAGACACCATCCGCATCATGATGGCCGAGTTCTTCCGTATCACCAGCCACCTGCTGTTCCTGGGGACATACATCCAGGACGTGGGCGCAATGACCCCGGTGTTCTTCACGTTTACCGACCGTCAGCGCGCATACAAGGTGATCGAAGCCATCACCGGCTTCCGTCTGCACCCGGCCTGGTACCGCATCGGCGGTGTTGCCCACGACCTGCCGAACGGCTGGGAACGCCTGGTCAAGGAATTCATCGACTGGATGCCCAAGCGTCTGGACGAGTACCAGAAAGCCGCTCTGGACAACAGCATCCTGCGTGGCCGTACGATCGGCGTCGCCGCCTACAACACCAAAGAGGCCCTGGAATGGGGCGTCACCGGTGCCGGCCTGCGTTCGACCGGTTGCGATTTCGACCTGCGCAAGGCGCGTCCGTATTCCGGCTACGAGAACTTCGAGTTTGAAGTCCCGCTGGCGGCCAACGGCGATGCCTACGACCGCTGCATCGTGCGCGTCGAAGAAATGCGCCAGAGCCTGAAAATCATCGAGCAGTGCATGCGCAACATGCCGGCCGGGCCGTACAAGGCGGATCACCCGCTGACCACGCCGCCGCCTAAAGAGCGCACGCTGCAGCACATCGAGACCTTGATCACGCACTTCCTGCAAGTTTCGTGGGGCCCGGTAATGCCGGCCAACGAATCCTTCCAGATGATCGAAGCGACCAAGGGCATCAACAGTTATTACCTGACGAGCGATGGCGGCACCATGAGCTACCGCACCCGGATTCGCACCCCAAGCTTCCCGCACCTGCAGCAGATCCCTTCGGTGATCAAAGGCGAAATGGTCGCGGACTTGATTGCGTACCTGGGTAGTATCGATTTCGTTATGGCCGACGTGGACCGCTAAGCATGAACAGCACGCTTATCCAGACAGACCGTTTCGCCCTGAGCGAAACCGAGCGCTCGGCCATCGAGCACGAGCTGCATCACTACGAAGATCCGCGCGCAGCGTCGATCGAAGCCCTGAAGATCGTTCAGAAGGAACGCGGCTGGGTGCCCGATGGCGCGCTTTACGCCATCGGTGAAATGCTCGGCATCCCCGCCAGCGACGTTGAAGGCGTGGCCACGTTCTACAGCCAGATCTTCCGTCAGCCAGTGGGCCGTCACATCATTCGCGTATGCGACAGCATGGTCTGCTACATCGGTGGCCACGAATCCGTAGTCAGCGAAATCCAGAGCAAGCTGGGCATCGGCCTGGGCCAGACCACTGCAGACGGCCGCTTCACGCTGCTGCCAGTGTGCTGCCTGGGTAACTGCGACAAGGCGCCGGCGTTGATGATCGACGACGACACATTCGGTGACGTACAGCCTGCTGGCGTCGCCACGTTGTTGGAGGGCTACCCATGACCCTGACTTCTTTCGGCCCTGCCAACCGTATCGCGCGGTCGCCGGAAACCCATCCTCTGACCTGGCGTCTGCGTGACGACGGCGAGCCGGTATGGCTTGACGAGTACCAGGCCAAGGACGGTTACGCTGCAGCCCGCAAGGCATTCGCCGACATGGCCACGGACGACATCGTCCAGACCGTTAAAGACGCCGGCCTCAAGGGTCGAGGCGGCGCCGGCTTCCCTACCGGGGTGAAGTGGGGGCTGATGCCCAAAGACGAATCCATGAACATCCGTTACCTGCTGTGTAACGCCGATGAGATGGAACCCAACACCTGGAAAGACCGCATGCTGATGGAGCAACTGCCCCATCTGCTGATCGAAGGCATGCTGATCAGTGCCCGCGCACTGAAAACCTACCGTGGCTATATCTTCCTGCGTGGCGAATACACCACCGCCGCCAAGCACCTCAACCGTGCGGTCGAAGAAGCCAAGGCTGCGGGCCTGCTGGGCAAGAACATCCTGGGCTCGGGGTTTGACTTCGAACTGTTCGTTCACACCGGCGCCGGGCGTTACATCTGCGGTGAAGAAACCGCACTGATCAACTCCCTCGAAGGCCGTCGCGCCAACCCGCGCTCCAAGCCGCCGTTCCCGGCAGCCGTGGGCGTATGGGGCAAGCCGACTTGCGTGAACAACGTTGAAACCCTGTGCAACGTGCCAGCCATCATCGGCAACGGCGTTGACTGGTACAAATCCATTGCCCGCGAAGGCAGCGAAGACATGGGCACCAAGCTCATGGGCTTCTCCGGCAAGGTCAAGAACCCCGGCCTGTGGGAACTGCCGTTTGGCGTGACCGCCCGCGAGCTGTTCGAAGACTATGCCGGCGGCATGCGCGACGGCTTCAAGCTCAAGTGCTGGCAGCCGGGCGGTGCCGGTACCGGCTTCCTGCTGCCGGAGCACCTGGACGCACAAATGTACGCCGGTGGCATCGCCAAGGTCGGCACCCGTATGGGTACCGGTCTGGCCATGGCCGTCGACGACAGCGTCAACATGGTGTCCCTGCTGCGCAACATGGAACAGTTCTTCTCTCGCGAATCCTGCGGTTTCTGCACCCCGTGCCGTGATGGCCTGCCATGGAGCGTCAAGCTGCTGATGGCCATCGAGAACGGTGAAGGTCAGCCCGGCGATATCGAGACCCTGCTGGGTCTGGTCGGCTTCCTCGGCCCTGGCAAGACGTTCTGTGCTCACGCACCGGGTGCCGTGGAGCCATTGGGCAGCGCGATCAAGTACTTCCGTCCAGAGTTCGAAGCCGGTATTGCGCAAGCAAAACCCGGAGTTCCGCCTCTGGCACGCCCGATTGTTATCGGCGCGTAACGCTCTGAAGGAGAGCGGTCCGTGCCGCTCTCTGATCGTTCGATAACGCCGTAAGGCTGAGTTGCTTCGAACGCATAACAAGATTCCATTAGCCACGCCCGCTGACACCGGGCCAACGAAGACCTTTGAACCATGGCCACTATCCACGTAGACGGCAAAGATCTCGAAGTCGATGGGGCAGACAACCTGTTACAGGCGTGTCTGTCGCTAGGCCTCGATATCCCGTATTTCTGCTGGCACCCTGCCCTGGGCAGTGTTGGCGCTTGCCGCCAATGCGCCGTCAAGCAGTACACCGACGAGAACGACAAGCGTGGTCGTATCGTCATGTCATGCATGACCCCGGCCACCGACGGTAGCTGGATCTCCATCGACGACGAAGAGGCGAAAGTGTTTCGCGCCAGCGTTGTTGAATGGCTGATGACCAACCACCCGCACGACTGCCCTGTGTGCGAAGAAGGCGGTCACTGTCATCTGCAAGACATGACCGTGATGACCGGCCACAACGAGCGCCGTTATCGCTTCACCAAGCGTACTCACCAGAACCAGCAACTGGGCCCGTTCATTTCCCACGAAATGAACCGCTGCATCGCCTGCTATCGCTGCGTGCGCTTCTATAAAGACTACGCCGGCGGCACCGACCTCGGCGTATTCGGCGCCCACGACAACGTGTACTTCGGTCGCGTTGAAGACGGCGTGCTCGAAAGCGAATTCTCGGGCAACCTCACCGAAGTCTGCCCGACCGGCGTGTTCACTGACAAAACCCACTCCGAGCGCTACAACCGCAAGTGGGACATGCAGTTTTCACCCAGCATCTGCCACGGTTGCTCCAGCGGCTGCAACATCAGCCCGGGTGAGCGTTATGGCGAATTGCGCCGCATCGAAAACCGCTTCAACGGTTCGGTCAACCAGTACTTCCTGTGTGACCGTGGCCGTTTCGGCTATGGCTACGTCAACCGCACAGACCGCCCGCGCCAGCCATTGCTGGCCGATGGCAGCAAACTGAGCCTCGACGCGGCACTGGACAAGGCTGCCGACCTGCTGCGCGGTCGCAACATCGTCGGTATCGGTTCGCCACGTGCCAGCCTCGAAAGCAACTACGCGTTGCGCGAACTGGTCGGCGCCGAGCACTTCTACTCGGGCATCGAAGCCGGTGAGCTGGAGCGCATCCGTCTGGTGCTGCAAGTTCTGAAAGACAGCCCGCTGCCAGTGCCGAACATGCGCGAGATCGAAGATCACGACGCCATTTTCGTCCTTGGCGAAGACCTGACCCAGACCGCCGCCCGTATGGCGCTGTCGCTGCGTCAATCGGTCAAGGGCAAGGCCGAAGAAATGGCCGATGGCATGCGCGTACAGCCATGGCTCGATGCTGCAGTCAAAAACATCGGCCAACACGCCCTGTACCCGTTGTTCATCGCCAGCCTGGCTGAAACCAAGCTCGACGACGTTGCCGAAGAATGCGTACACGCAGCACCGGATGACCTGGCCCGTATCGGTTTCGCCGTGGCCCATGCCATCGACGCCAGCGCGCCTGCCGTCGCCGGTCTGGATGCAGAAGCCCTGGAGCTGGCACAACGCATCGCCAACACCCTGCTGGCAGCCAAACGCCCACTGATCATTGCCGGTACTTCCCTGGGCTGCAAAGCCCTGATCGAAGCCGCAGGCAACATCGCCAAAGCCTTGCACCTGCGGGAAAAGGCCGGTTCCATCAGCCTGATCGTTCCGGAAGCCAACAGCCTTGGCCTGGCCATGCTCGGTGGCGAATCGCTGGACGCGGCCCTGCAAGCAGTTACTGACGGTAAAGCCGACGCCATCGTAGTGCTGGAAAACGACCTGTTCACCCGGGTTGATGCAGTCAAGGTCAATGCTGCGCTGGATGCGGCCAAAGTGCTGATCGTTGCCGATCATCAAAAGACCGCGACCACCGACCGTGCCGACCTGGTTCTGCCAGCCGCCAGCTTCGCTGAAGGCGACGGTACGCTGGTCAGCCAGGAAGGCCGTGCCCAGCGCTTCTTCCAGGTGTTCGACCCGACTTACCTGGACGCCAGCATTCTGGTTCACGAAGGCTGGCGCTGGTTGCACGCCCTGCGCAGCACCCTGCTGAACAAGCCGGTTGACTGGACCCTGCTGGACCACGTGACTCAGGCCACTGCTGCGAGCACTCCAGAGTTGGCGCGCATCGTTGATGCCGCACCTTCTGCTGCGTTCCGTATCAAAGGTATGAAACTGGCCCGCGAACCGCTGCGTTACAGCGGCCGTACCGCCATGCGCGCCAATATCAGCGTGCATGAGCCTCGCACCCCACAAGACCCGGACACCGCGTTTGCCTTCTCGATGGAAGGTTACTCGGGCTCCGTCGAACCGCGCCAACAGGTGCCGTTCGCCTGGTCGCCGGGCTGGAACTCGCCACAAGCGTGGAACAAGTTCCAGGACGAAGTGGGTGGTCATATCCGTGCTGGCGACCCGGGCACCCGCCTGATCGAAAGCAAGGGTGATTCGCTGAACTGGTTCGCCGGCATTCCGGGCGCATTCAACCCGGCACGCGGCACCTGGCAAGTAGTGCCGTTCTTCCACCTGCTGGGCAGCGAAGAGAACTCTTCCAAGGCCGCGCCGGTTCAAGAACGCATTCCGGCGGCTTACATCGCGCTGGCCAAGGCCGAAGCCGATCGTCTGGGTGTCAATGACGGCGCTCTGCTCAGCCTGAACGTTGCCGGTGTGACCCTGCGTCTGCCGCTGCGGATCAATGAAGAGCTGGGTTCAGGTCTGGTGGCATTGCCTGCAGGTCTTGCCGGCATCCCGCCTGCGATCTTTGGTCTTACCGTTGACGGTTTGCAGGAGGCAGCCCAATGACCTGGTTTACGCCTGAAGTGATCGACGTAATTATCTCGGTACTCAAAGCAGTGGTCATCCTGCTTGCCGTGGTGGTCTGCGGCGCGCTGTTGAGCTGGGTCGAGCGTCGTTTGCTCGCCCTCTGGCAGGACCGTTACGGTCCGAACCGGGTTGGCCCGTTCGGCGCGTTTCAGATTGCCGCCGACATGATCAAGATGTTCTTCAAGGAAGACTGGACCCCGCCGTTTGCCGACAAGGTGATTTTCACCCTGGCACCGGTGGTAGCCATGAGCGCCTTGCTGGTCGCCTTTGCGATCATCCCGATCACCCCGACCTGGGGCGTGGCGGACCTGAACATCGGCATCCTGTTCTTCTTCGCCATGGCCGGTCTGTCGGTGTACGCGGTGTTGTTCGCCGGCTGGTCCAGCAACAACAAGTTCGCCTTGCTGGGCGCCTTGCGCGCCTCGGCCCAGACCGTGTCCTACGAAGTGTTCATGGGCCTGGCGCTGATGGGCATCGTGGTCCAGGTTGGCTCGTTCAACATGCGCGACATCGTTGAATATCAAGCGCAGAACATGTGGTTCATCATTCCGCAGATCTTCGGTTTCCTGACCTTCTTCATCGCTGGCGTCGCCGTGACTCACCGTCACCCCTTCGACCAGCCCGAAGCCGAGCAGGAACTGGCCGATGGTTACCACATTGAATATGCCGGCATGAAATGGGGCATGTTCTTCGTTGGTGAGTACATCGGGATCGTGTTGATCTCGGCGTTGCTGGTGACTTTGTTCTTCGGTGGCTGGCACGGGCCTTTCGGCATCCTGCCGCAGATTCCGTTTATCTGGTTCGCCCTGAAGACCGCGTTTTTCATCATGATCTTCATCCTGCTGCGCGCTTCCATTCCGCGCCCACGGTATGACCAGGTGATGGATTTCAGCTGGAAGTTCTGCCTGCCGCTGACCCTGATCAATTTGCTGGTAACCGCCGCAGTCGTGTTGTTGAACACGCCCGCCGGCGCGGTTCAGTGAGGATAGAGACCCATGTTCAAGTATCTGTTTGACATCGTGCATGGCACCTACACCCAGCTTCGCAGCCTGGTGATGGTGTTTGGCCATGCCTTCCGCAAGCGTGACACGCTGCAATACCCGGAAGAAGCGGTCTATCTGCCACCGCGTTATCGCGGGCGGATCGTCCTGACCCGCGACCCGGACGGCGAAGAGCGCTGTGTAGCCTGCAACCTGTGCGCCGTAGCGTGCCCGGTGGGCTGCATTTCGCTGCAAAAAGCCGAAACCGAAGATGGCCGTTGGTACCCGGAGTTTTTCCGCATCAACTTCTCACGCTGCATTTTTTGCGGCCTGTGTGAGGAAGCCTGCCCGACCACCGCAATCCAGCTGACTCCGGATTTTGAGATGGCCGAGTTCAAACGTCAGGACCTGGTGTACGAGAAAGAAGATCTGCTGATCTCCGGCCCCGGCAAGAACCCTGATTACAACTTCTATCGTGTTGCGGGTATGGCCGTTGAGGGCAAGCCGAAAGGCGCTGCCCAGAACGAAGCCGAGCCGATCAACGTGAAGAGCTTGCTGCCTTAAGGAAGAACGATGGAATTCGCTTTCTATTTCGCATCGGGTATCGCTGTAGTGTCCACGTTACGTGTGATCACCAACACCAACCCCGTGCATGCCCTGCTCTACCTGATTATTTCGCTGATTGCCGTGGCGATGACGTTCTTCAGCCTTGGCGCACCGTTTGCCGGTGTGCTGGAAGTGATCGCCTACGCCGGCGCCATCATGGTGCTGTTCGTGTTTGTGGTGATGATGCTCAACCAGGGCCCGGCCTCGGTTCAGCAGGAACGCATCTGGCTCAAGCCCAATATCTGGATCGGACCGACCATTTTGTCCGCCCTGCTGCTGGCCGAACTGCTGTACGTGCTGTTCGCCCATCAGAGCGGTGCTGCAATCGGTCAAACCACCATCGATGCAAAAGCCGTGGGCATCAGCCTGTTCGGCCCGTATCTGCTGGTAGTCGAACTCGCCTCGTTTCTGTTGCTTGCAGCAGCAGTGACGGCGTTCCACTTGGGCCGTAACGAGGCGAAGGAGCAATAACATGCCAGGAATACCTCTCGAACATGGTCTGGCCGTTGCCGGTGTCCTGTTCTGCCTCGGTCTGGTCGGCCTGATGGTACGTCGCAACATTCTCTTCGTATTGATGAGTCTGGAAATCATGATGAACGCCGCTGCACTGGCGTTCATCGTTGCCGGTGCACGCTGGGCGCAGCCGGATGGACAAGTGATGTTCATCCTGGTGATCACCCTTGCAGCAGCCGAGGCCAGCATTGGCCTGGCGATCCTGCTGCAGCTGTATCGCCGTTTCCACACGCTTGATATCGATGCTGCCAGTGAGATGCGCGGATGAACCTTCTCTTTCTGACTTTCGTATTCCCCCTGATCGGCTTTTTGCTGCTGTCCTTCTCCCGTGGACGCTTCAGCGAAAACCTCTCGGCCCTGATCGGCGTCGGCTCCATTGGCCTCTCGGCCATCGTGGCTGCCTATGTGATCTGGCAATTCAACGTTGCACCGCCTGAAGGCGGTCACTACACACAAGTGCTGTGGCAGTGGATGTCGGTGGAAGGCTTCAAGCCCAACTTCGCCCTCTACCTGGACGGCCTGTCGGTGACCATGCTCGGCGTGGTGGTCGGCGTCGGCTTCCTGATCCACCTGTTCGCCTCCTGGTACATGCGCGGTGAAGAGGGCTACTCGCGCTTCTTCGCGTACACCAACCTGTTTATCGCCAGCATGCTGTTCCTGATCCTGGGCGATAACCTGTTGTTCCTGTACTTCGGCTGGGAAGGTGTGGGCCTGTGCTCGTACCTGTTGATCGGTTTCTACTACAGCAACCGCAACAACGGTAATGCCGCACTCAAAGCCTTTATCGTGACCCGTATCGGCGACGTGTTCATGGCCATCGGCCTGTTCATCCTGTTCCAGCAACTGGGCACGCTGAACATTCAGGAGCTGCTGGTTCAAGCGCCGCTGAAGTTCCAGGCCGGTGACTTCTGGATCGTATTGGCGACCCTGATGCTGCTGGGCGGCGCGGTCGGCAAATCGGCACAACTGCCACTGCAAACCTGGCTGGCAGATGCGATGGCCGGTCCTACCCCGGTTTCGGCACTGATCCACGCCGCAACCATGGTAACCGCGGGCGTTTACCTGATTGCCCGTACCCACGGTCTGTTCACCCTCGCTCCGGACATCCTGCACCTGGTGGGTATCGTCGGCGGCGTGACCCTGGTACTGGCCGGTTTCGCCGCACTGGTACAAACCGACATCAAACGTATCCTCGCCTACTCGACCATGAGCCAGATCGGCTACATGTTCCTGGCGCTGGGCGTTGGTGCATGGGACGGTGCGATCTTCCACCTGATGACCCACGCCTTCTTCAAGGCCCTGCTGTTCCTTGCTTCCGGTGCGGTGATCGTTGCCTGCCACCACGAGCAGAACATCTTCAAGATGGGCGGCCTGTGGAAAAAACTGCCACTGGCCTACGCCAGCTTCATCGTCGGCGGCGCGGCACTCTCTGCCTTGCCACTGCTGACGGCCGGCTTCTACTCCAAGGACGAAATTCTTTGGGAGGCCTTCGCCAGCGGCAACAACGAACTGCTGTATGCCGGCCTGGTCGGCGCGTTCATGACCTCGCTGTACACCTTCCGCCTGATCTTCATCACGTTCCACGGTGAAGCCAAGACTGAAGCCCACCCGGGGCATGGCGTTTCCTACTGGCTGCCGCTGGGGGTACTGATCGTACTGTCGACCTTCATCGGCGCCATGATCACTCCGCCACTGGCCGGTGTTCTGCCACAAAGCGTCGGCCATGCCGGCGGCGAAGCCAAGCACAGCCTGGAAATCGCTTCGGGCGCCATCGCCCTGGCCGGTATCCTGCTGGCCGGCTTGCTGTACCTGGGCAAGCGCCGCTTCGTCACCTACGTTGCCAACAGCGCCATTGGCCGCTTCCTCACGGCCTGGTGGTTCGCCGCGTGGGGCTTCGACTGGCTGTACGACAAACTGTTCGTCAAACCTTACCTGTTGATCTGCCGCTTGCTGCGCAAAGATCCTCTGGACCAGACCATTGGTTTGATCCCGAAGATGGCCAAAGCCGGGCATAACGCCCTGAGCCGTAGCGAAACCGGACAACTGCGTTGGTACGCTGCTTCTATGGCCGCCGGTGCTGTACTGGTCATGGGCGCCATCGTTTTGGTAGCGGTCTGATATGAACCTTCGACATTGCGAAAGGAATTGAGCCCGTCATGATTCTGCCTTGGCTAATCCTGATCCCCTTTATCGGCGGCCTGCTGTGCTGGCTGGGTGAGCGCTTCGGCCCTACCCTGCCACGCTGGATTGCGTTGCTGACCATGTCCCTTGAGCTTGCACTCGGCCTTTGGCTGTGGTCCCAGGGTAACTATTCATTTGCACCGGCGCCCGGCGCCGATCCGACCTGGGCCCTGGAGTTCCAGCACATCTGGATCGCACGCTTCGGTATCAGCGTGCACCTGGCGCTGGACGGCCTGTCGCTGCTGATGATCCTGCTCACCGGCTTGCTCGGCGTGCTGTCCGTTCTGTGCTCCTGGAAAGAGATTCAGCGTCATGTGGGCTTCTTCCACCTGAACCTGATGTGGATCCTGGGCGGTGTGGTTGGCGTGTTCCTCGCCATCGACCTGTTCATGTTCTTCTTCTTCTGGGAAATGATGCTGGTGCCGATGTACTTCCTCATCGCGCTCTGGGGTCACAGTTCTTCGGACGGCAAGAAAACCCGTATCTACGCCGCCACCAAGTTCTTCATCTTCACTCAGGCTTCCGGCCTGATCATGCTGGTGGCGATCCTGGGTCTGGTGCTGGTCAACTTCAACAACACCGGCGTGATTACCTTCAGCTACGCCGAGTTGCTGAAAACCAAGATGTCACTCACTACCGAGTACATCCTGATGCTTGGCTTCTTCATTGCGTTTGCCGTGAAACTGCCAGTCGTACCGTTCCACTCCTGGTTGCCTGACGCTCACGCCCAGGCACCGACTGCCGGTTCTGTGGACCTGGCCGGTATCCTGCTGAAGACCGCTGCCTATGGTCTGCTGCGATTCGCCCTGCCGCTGTTCCCGAATGCTTCGGCCGAGTTTGCGCCGATTGCCATGGCCCTGGGTCTGATCGGGATTTTCTACGGCGCGTTCCTGGCCTTCGCACAAACCGACATCAAGCGTCTGATCGCGTTCTCCAGTGTTTCGCACATGGGCTTCGTACTGATCGGGATCTACTCCGGCAGCCAGCTGGCACTGCAAGGTGCCGTCATCCAGATGCTGGCCCACGGTGTTTCGGCAGCCGCGCTGTTTATCCTCAGCGGTCAACTGTACGAGCGTCTGCACACTCGCGACATGCGGGAAATGGGCGGCTTGTGGTCCAAGATCGCCTACCTGCCGGCCATCAGCCTGTTCTTCGCTGCGGCGTCGCTGGGCCTGCCGGGTACCGGTAACTTCGTCGGCGAATTCCTGATCCTGATTGGCTCGTTCGCCAGCTTCCCATGGATCACGGCCATTGCCACAACCGGTCTGGTGTTTGGTTCGGTCTACTCGCTGATCATGATTCACCGCGCCTATTTCGGCCCTTCCAAGTCGGATGCAGTACTGGCCGGCATGGATGCACGTGAACTGATCATGGTGCTCGGTCTGGCGGTATTGCTGGTGTTCATCGGCGTATACCCACAACCGTTCCTCGATACCTCGGCTGCGACCATGCATGGCGTGCAGCAGTGGATCGGCACCGCCTTCACTCAACTCGCTTCGGCCCGGTAAGAGCGCTATGGAATTCACGATCCAACACTTTATCGCGCTTGCGCCGCTGCTGATTACCAGTCTCACCGTTGTAGTGGTGATGCTGGCAATCGCATGGCGGCGCAACCATTCACAGACCTTCCTGCTTTCGGTGGCCGGTCTTAACCTGGCCTTGCTGTCGATCTTCCCTGCGTTGAAAGTGGCTCCGCTGGCTGTTACCCCGCTGTTGATGATGGACAACTTTGCCTATCTCTACATCGGGCTGATTCTGGTCGCCACCCTGGCCTGCGTCACCCTCGCCCATGCTTATCTGGGCGAAGGCGGCACCGGCTATCCGGGCAACCGCGAAGAGCTGTACCTGCTGATGCTGCTGGCCGCTACCGGCGGCATTGTTCTGGTCAGCGCGCAACACCTGGCCGGCTTGTTTATCGGTCTGGAGCTGCTATCGGTACCGGTGTACGGCCTGGTGGCGTATGCCTTCTTCAACAAGCGTTCACTGGAAGCCGGCATCAAATACATGGTGCTGTCGGCGGCCGGTTCTGCGTTCCTGTTGTTCGGTATGGCCTTGCTCTACGCCGAAGCCGGCAGCCTGAGCTTCAGCGGTATCGGTCACGCCCTGGCAGCTTCCGGCGTACCTGCACCGCTGGCCCAGCTGGGTCTGGGCATGATGCTGGTCGGCCTGGCGTTCAAACTGTCGCTGGTGCCTTTCCATCTCTGGACTCCGGACGTCTACGAAGGTGCTCCGGCTCCGGTCGCCGCTTTCCTGGCTACCGCTTCCAAAGTGGCCGTGTTTGCAGTGATGGTGCGTTTGTTCCAGATCACCCCGTCGGCAACTACCGGGGTGATGAGCGATGTACTGACCGTGATCGCGATTGCTTCGATCCTGTTCGGTAACCTGCTGGCCCTGACCCAGAACAACCTCAAGCGTCTGCTGGGTTACTCGTCCATCGCCCACTTCGGCTATCTGCTGATCGCCCTGGTGGCGAGCAAAGGCATGGCGATGGAAGCCATCGGCGTATACCTGATCACCTACGTGCTGACCAGCTTGGGTGCATTCGGTGTGATTACCCTGATGTCCTCGCCGTACAAGGGTCGTGATGCTGACGCGCTGTACGAGTACCGCGGCCTGTTCTGGCGTCGTCCGTACCTGACTGCGGTCATGACCGTGATGATGCTGTCGCTGGCGGGTATCCCGCTGACTGCCGGCTTTATCGGCAAGTTCTACATCGTTGCTACCGGCGTTGAAGCCCACCAATGGTGGCTGGTCGGGTCCCTGGTGCTGGGCAGTGCCATCGGCGTGTTCTACTACCTGCGCGTGATGGTGACCCTGTACCTGGTCGAGCCAAAACTGCATCGTCACGATGCTCCGCTGAACTGGGAGCAAAAGGCGGGTGGCGTCATGCTGCTGGCTATTTCGGCACTGGTATTCATCCTGGGTGTATACCCGCAGCCAATGCTTGAACTGGTGCAACACGCAACGCTGAGCCTTGTTGGCTAAGCCTTGAAACGTTGCACCCCATGCCCCGTAGAAGCCCGGCTTTTACGGGGCATTTTTTTGCCCGCTCAAATACCCTCCCCTGTAGGAGCGAGCTTGCTCGCGAGCTTTTCAAACCGCCGCCAACAGCTCCTGTTCCCGATACCCGCAATCACCCCCCTCCGTAGGAGCGAGCTTGCTCGCGAGCTTTTCAAACCGCCACCAACAGTTCCTGTTCCCGATACCCGCAATCACCCGCCCTCCGTAGGAGCGAGCTTGCTCGCGAGCTTTTCAAACCGCCACCAACAGCTCTTGTTCCCGATACCCGCAATCACCCGCCCTCCGTAGGAGCGAGCTTGCTCGCGAGCTTTTCAAACCGCCACCAACAGTTCCTGTTCCCGATACCCGCAATCACCCGCCCTCCGTAGGAGCGAGCTTGCTCGCGAGCTTTTCAACCCGCCACCAACAGTTCCTGTTCCCGATACCCGCAATCACCTGCCCTCCGTAGGAGCGAGCTTGCTCGCGAGCTTTTCAACCCGCACGCCATTGATGCCCCATGAAAGTTGCGAGTCATTCTCGGCTTGTATAGGCTGGCGCGCCGCCCGCCCATCGACCGAGATTCCTGTTCATGCGATCCGCCCTTTACTCATTGCTGCCCCTGGCGCTCGTCTGCGCTACACCCGTCTGCGCCGAGTCACTGGAGTTGGGCGAGGTTCAGGTCCGCGGCGATGAAAGCAGTGAACTGGAACTGGCCCAGGCCCGACTGCATGACGTACCCGGGGCCAGCAACCTGATCGACCTGAACCGCGTCGAAAATGGCCGCACCGCCAGCAACACCGATGTGCTGGCCTATCAACCCGGTATCTACGCGCAATCTTCCGGTAATGACGGGGCCAAGGTCTCCGTTCGCGGCTCCGGCATCAATCGCGCCCCAGGGGCCCATGGTTCGGGTCTGTACGTGATGTTCGACGGCCTGCCATTGACCGGCCCCGGCGGCACCCCATACGAGCTGTTCGAGCCCTTGTGGCTGAGCCGGGCTGAAGTGCTGCGTGGCGCCAACGGCTTTGAGAACGGCGCACTGGCCCTCGGCGGCTCGATCAATTACGTGACCCGCACCGGCCATGACGCCGCCCCCCTGCAAGTCCGCTATGAAACCGGCAGTTATGGTTATCAGAAACGCCAGATCAGTTCCGGACAAGTACTGGGGGATCTCGATTACTACGTGGCACTGACCGACTCCGACACCGATGGTTATCAGGATCACACCCGCGGCAGCAGTAAAGGCATAGCGGCCAACATCGGTTATCGCTTCAGCCCGCAGCTCGAAACCCGCTTTTACCTGCGCTATCGCGAGACCGACAACCAACTGGCCGGCCGCGTTACCAAGGACCAGATCAAGCATCATCCACGCTCGGCCAACCCGGTTTATGTGAACGGTGATTACACCCGCCCACAGCCCGGCAGCACTTGGCTGGGCAACAAAACCACGATGTACCTGGATGACGACTCGCAGCTGGAGGTGGGACTGGTCTATCACGACTACCCGATGGATCTGCACGAAGGTCCGAACCGGCTGAAAGTCGCCTACAGCGATATCAGCGGCACCCTCAACTACAAGCGCCGCGACACCTTGTTCGGACTCGAAAGCAACACCACCCTGGGCTTGCGCAACACCAAACACCTGCCCAACAGCGGCGCCTCGGAATACGTGCGCCTGCCGATTGGCAATACCGCCGGTTACGCGCCCGGAACAAAAATTCGCGATTTCAGTTACCAGGGCTCAGACACGGTGCTGCACGCCAGCAATGATCTGGAACTGGTCCCTGACCTGTGGCTGACCACCGGCATGGCACTGATCTATACCCGCCGCGAAAGTGACGTCAGCTACCCCGACAGCGGCGGCAAGGTCAGCCAGCACGATTGGGATTACGCGCCCCGGGTCGGCCTGCGCTACGAGTTCAACCCCGATCTGCAGGTGTATGCCAACCTCAGCCGCTCAGTAGAACCACCTCACCCCTGGTCGATGATCTGGGGCTCGCCCTACCGATTCCCGGCTGGCAGCGGCCCGGCTACCGGTCAGCAAAGTACGCCGGTAGCGCTGGACAACCAGACAGCCACCACCCTTGAGCTGGGTACCCGGGGCGATTCCTTGATCGGACAATGGGATCTGGCCTGGTACTACTCGGCAATCCGCCATGAATTGCTGAGTGTCGAAACCCGGGCCGCGACCGCAGGACAGGTGGCCATTGTCGGCGAAGCCAACGCCAGCCCCACGGTGCACCAGGGCTTCGAAGCCGGACTCCACAGCCTGCTGTGGGAGCGCCAGGCGGTGGGTAAAGTCTCGCTGCGTCAGGCTTACACCTTCAGCGACTTCCATTTTCGCGATGACCCGCGGTTTGGCACCAACCGGCTACCGGGCATTCCGCAACATTACTATCAGGCTGAAATACGCTACGACCACCCGCAGGGGTTCTATACAGGGCTGAACACCCAGGTTGCCTCACGCATGGCGGTGGATTACGCCAACTCATATTACGCATCGTCCTACATGCTCTGGGGAGCGACCCTGGGCTATGCCTCACCCAAACAGGACTGGCAAACCTGGCTCGACCTGCGCAACCTGACCGGCGAACGCTATGCCGCCACTGTGACTCCGGGGTATGACGACAAAGGGCTGGATGCCGCGCGCTCCACTCCCGGCGAAGGCAGGGGCGCCTACGTCGGGGTTTCCTGGAGTTTTCGCTAATCGTTGCGAGGGATATCGGCAGGCAGTCGCACTTTGCGCCGGGTACCACTGAACAGGCCCCAGCTGGACAAGAACAGGGCGGCAATCAATGGCCCGATCACAAAGCCATTGAGGCCGAAGATCGCCATGCCGCCCAGGGTCGAAATCAGAATCAGGAAGTCCGGCATTTTGGTGTCTTTGCCCACCATGATCGGACGCAGCACGTTATCCACCATCCCGATCACAAACACCCCGTACAACGCCAGCACCACCCCTTCCCAAATCATCCCCGAAGCCAGGAAGTACACCGCCACCGGTGCCCAGACAATGCCTGCGCCCACCGCTGGCAGCAGCGACAGGAACATCATCAGCACGGCCCAGAACAGCGAGCTATGGATCCCCAGCAGCCAGAAAATCAACCCGCCCAGGGCCCCCTGGGTCACGGCCACTGCCAGGTTGCCCTTGACCGAGGCCCTGACCACACGGCGCAACTTGAGCTGCAACAAACGCTTGTGCTGCTCGGCCATCGGCACCGTATTACGGATCAAGCGCACCATTTGCTGCCCGTCACGGATAAAGAAATACAGCAGGTAGAGCATGATGAAAAAACTCACCACCAGCTCGAAGGTGCTCTGCCCGAAACTGAACACCTGGGTCGCAAAGAACTGACTGCCCTCCAGAGCGCCTTTGGCAATTTTCTCACTCAGGCCGTCAATGTTGCCGACCCCGAACCGGTCCAGCCAGTCCTGGACCGTCGGCGGCAGGACGTCCTTGATCTGCATGACATAGCTGGCGACATTGATCTTTCCGCTCTCGACATCCTTGTAAAGCATGGCTACTTCTTGCACGAGCAGCACGGTGGTAACGATCACCGGCAAAATCGCGATCAGCGTGCACACCCCCAGGGTGGAGAAGGTCGCGAGGTTTCGGCGCCCTTTCAACTTGAGCACCATCTTGCGCTGCAATGGAGCGAACAGAATGCCCAGGGCAACGGCCCAGAAAATCGCGCCATAGAACGGCAGCAGAATCCAGATGAACGCGATGGTGACCAAAGCCAGCAGCAAGAGCAGGGTTTTACGTTGAAGACTGGTTTCGTTCATGTGCCATCCGTGTCAGTGGGCCGCAAGCGCATTGGGTAGGCGCAGTTTAGACGGCAAATATACAGGCGCGCAGGCACATTACGGGATAAAGACGGCATGTCCCATGTCTGCAGGCGTGAGCTTGCTCGCTCCTGCAAGGTTTCAAGCGCCATATCCAGCAAGGCGGCACCCAAGGGTTTGCCATGGGCGTCGAGGGCCAGCGAGCGGACGGTAGGCCAGGGGCCGGGAGTAAGACTGATGAAAAAAAGCCTGCAGGGCTAGCCGTTCACAGTGGTTGGCCAGCATGGGCGCATATTTCTCGGCTGCATTGGAATCAGGTCTGTATCATGCCCGGTCGGGTTTCAGGCTCACCTGCCGAGCCGAGGGTCCCGGGCTGCTGCACCGATCACATTTTTACTTTAATTGTTTGGCTGAACCTGCATTGACAAATCTGACCCAAGCTGTAAATAATCCGATGAATGTTGTACGACAACAGATAACAAAAATAAAAATAATCAAGGAATCTTTCGTATGAGCCCCTTCGTGTCCGCTCCCCGCCATGGCGCGCCGTTAATCCGCGCTGGCCGCATGCCGGTCGTGTTTCCAGCACGATCCTCCACGCAACGATCACCTGCAGAATTTGCTGACGCCTAGTGCGCAAGCAAAAGACTCTCTCGCTTCAGCGACTTGAGTCGCCGCCCTGACTTCAGGGCACCACGCACGTCCTTTGAATCGCTGACCGCTCTTCTGACGGTCACGGGAAGTGCTATGCCAAAAAATGGGAGCGTAACAATAATGAAACATCAAAACACTCGGTCACTGGTCTTGTTCGGTCTTGGCAGCATGAGCCTGGCTTTACCGCTGACCGGCCTGGCTGAAGGCTTTGTGGAAGACACCAAGGCCACCCTTACCTTGCGTAATGCCTACATCAACCGCAATTTCACCAACCCGGACTATCCGCAGAGCAAGGCTGAAGAGTGGACGCAAAACTTCATTCTCGACGTCAAGTCCGGGTTTACCCAGGGTACCGTCGGTTTCGGGATTGATGTCCTGGGTCTGTACTCGCAGAAGCTCGATGGCGGTAAAGGCACGGTCGGCACACAGTTGCTGCCGACCCATGGCGATGGCGAACCGGCCGACAACTTCGGCCGTCTGGGTGTTGCAGCCAAGGCCAGGATCTCCAACACCGAACTGAAAATCGGTGAGTGGATGCCGGTACTGCCGATCTTGCGCTCGGACGACGGACGCTCACTGCCACAAACCTTCCGTGGCGGCCAGATCACCTCCAAAGAGATCGCCGGCCTCAACCTCTATGGCGGCCAGTTCCGGGGCAACAGCCCGCGTAACGATGCGAGCATGGAAGAGATGTCGCTTAACGGAAAAGGCGCGTTCACGTCCGACCGTTTCAACTTTGCCGGTGGCGATTACAGCTTCAACGACAAGCACACCCAGGTCGGCCTGTGGTACGCGCAGCTGGAAGATATTTACCAGCAGCAATTCCTTAACGTCCTGCACACCCAGCCTGTTGGTGATGTGACCCTGGGCGCCAACCTCGGCTATTTCTGGGGCAAGGACGACGGAAACAAACTGGCCGGCGACCTGAACAACAGAACCGCATACGCCCTGCTTTCGGCCAAATACAAAGGCAACACCTTGTATGTCGGCCTGCAGAAAGTCAGCGGCGATGATGGCTGGATGCGCGTCAACGGCACCAGCGGCGGCACCCTGGCCAACGACAGCTACAACTCCAGCTACGACCTTGCCAAGGAGCGTTCCTGGCAGCTGCGTCACGACCTTGACTTCGCAGTGTTCGGCGTACCCGGCCTGACGATGATGAACCGCTACCTGAGCGGCGATAACATCCACACCGGCGCCATCACTGACGGCAAGGAATGGGGTCGCGAATCGGAACTGGCCTACACCATCCAGACCGGTACCTTCAAAGACCTGAACATGCGCTGGCGCAACTCGACCATGCGTCGTGACTACAGCACTAACGAATATGATGAAAACCGCATCTTCATCAGCTATCCGTTGTCGCTGCTGTAACCCTCTGTGGGAGCGGGTTTGTCTGCGGGGGGCGCACCGGGCTGTCGCTGACAAACCGCAGCGTCTGAATCGCTGGCAAGCCAGCTCCCACACCTAGCGCATCCTTGCTGCCCGCTCCCCCTCTGGGAGCGGGCTCGTCTGCGGGGGGCGCACCGGGCTGTCGCTGACAAACCGCAGCGTCTAATCGCTGGCAAGCCAGCTCCCACGCCCATCGTTGCTGCCCGCCCCCCTCTGGGAGCGGGCTCGTCTGCGGGGGCGCACCGGGCTGTCGCTGACAAACCGCAGCGTCTTAATCGCTGGCAAGCCAGCTCCCACGCCCATCGTTGCTGCCCGCTCCCCTCTGGGAGCGGGCTCGTCTGCGGTGGGCGCACCGGGCTGTCGCTGACAAACCGCAGCGTCTTAATCGCTGGCAAGCCAGCTCCCACGCCCATCGTTGCTGCCCGCTCCCACACCCATACGCTCGCCGTCATGATGACAAAATGATAGCGCACACTATGTTTTGACCCTCGGTGCATTGACAACACCCTAAAGGACTGCGAATAATCCCGACCATGTCATACGACAACAGATGACATCAATAATAAAAAAGGGTCTCTTGATGGCAACCTCGCACACTGTCCAAAATCCCTTCAATCGCCTTCTTCTCACCGGCGCGGCCGGCGGCCTGGGGAAGGTACTGCGTGAAAGCATAAAGCCCTACGCCAGGGTTTTACGACTCTCTGATATTGCGCCTATGGCTCCCGCTGTCGACAGCAGCGAGGAAATACACCCCTGCGACCTCACCGACAAAAACGCCGTTCAGCAACTGGTTGAAGGCGTAGATGCCATCCTGCATTTCGGTGGAGTCTCGGTTGAGCGCCCGTTCGAAGAAATCCTCGGGCCGAACATCTCCGGGGTGTTCCATATCTATGAAGCGGCTCGACGCCATGGCGTCAAACGGGTGATTTTCGCCAGCTCCAACCATGTGATCGGTTTTTACAAACAGGACCAGACCCTCGATGCCCGCTCCCCGCGCCGCCCCGATGGTTATTACGGTCTGTCCAAGTCCTATGGCGAAGACATGGCCACCTTCTACTTCGATCGCTATGGCATCGAAACCGTCAGCATCCGCATCGGCTCGTCCTTCCCCGAACCGCAGAACCGCCGGATGCTCAGCACCTGGCTGAGTTTTGCCGATCTGACCCAATTGCTCGAACGCGCACTTTACACACCGGACGTCGGGCACACGGTGGTCTACGGCGCGTCAAACAATCCGAACCTGTGGTGGGACAACCGCTACGCGGCCCATCTGGGCTTTGCCCCCAAGGACAGTTCAGAGGTGTTCCGCGCCAAGGTTGAAGCCCAGCCAATGCCGGCGGCCAATGACCCGAGCATGATTTACCAGGGCGGAGCCTTCGTCGCAGCCGGCCCCTTCGGCGACGACTGAACACAGCCGCTGACAAGAACACGACCGACAGGGGTAGCCCCATGACCGCCGAACTCATTCTCGATGCACGCAATGCCACGGGCGAAAGCCCGGTCTGGAGCGCAGCAGAACAGGCGCTGTATTGGGTAGATATTCCCGCCGCACGCTTGCACCGCTGGAGCCTGATCGACGGTCGCAGCCAGAGCTGGGATGCCCCGCAAATGCTTGCCTGCATCGCCCGCAGCAGCGACGGCAGCTGGATCGCCGGTATGCAAAGCGGGCTGTTCAGCCTCAAGCCCCGGGCCGACGGCGGTCTCGACACCCGCCTGCTGGCAGGCGTTGACCATGCTCAACCCGGCATGCGCTTTAACGATGGCCGCTGTGACCGCCAGGGCCGCTTCTGGGCCGGGACCATGCTGCTGGACATGGCCGCAGGCGCGCAGTGCGGGGCGATGTATCGCTACAGCGCAGGTCAGACAGAACCGCTAACGGCTCAGCTGGACGGTTTTATCGTCCCCAATGGCCTGGCTTTCAGCCCCGACGGCAAAACCATGTACCTCTCGGACTCACACCCCAAGGTGCAAAAAATCTGGGCCTTCGATTACGCCATCGACAGCGCAACGCCGTACAACCGTCGCCTGTTCGTAGACATGCTGGAGCATCCGGGACGCCCTGATGGCGCTGCCGTCGATGCCGATGGCTGCTACTGGATCTGCGGCAATGATGCCGGCCTGATCCACCGTTTTACCCCTGCAGGCAAACTCGACCGCTCCCTTGCCGTACCGGTGAAGAAGCCTGCGATGTGCGCCTTCGGAGGTGCAGACATGGACACCCTGTTCGTCACCTCGATTCGTCCGGCAGGCGATATCAGCGATCAACCCCTGGCGGGCGGCGTGTTCGCCCTCAGGCCGGGGATCAAGGGGCTGGTGGAACCCGCCTTCAACAACTGACTGTTTACCGACATTGCTGATCCGACACCTTGATATAAAAAAAACAATATTTGGAGTGACCCATGGATTTCAAACGCACCTTGCTTATTGCTGCTCTACCGCTGGCTTTCTGCCTTTCGGGCGCTGCCCAGGCCGAAATCAAAATCAAATTCGCCGAAGTTCACCCGGCTGGCTATCCACCGGTAGTGGCCGAACAGGACATGGGCAAGAAGCTGCAGGATCAAAGTAACGGCGATATCAGCTTCAAGATGTTTGCCGGCGGCGTGCTGGGCTCCGAGAAAGAAGTGGTCGAGCAGTTGCAGTCCGGCGCGGTGCAAATGACCCGGGTCAGCCTCGGCATCCTCGGGCCGGTGGTCCCCGAGACCAATGCGTTCAACCTGCCCTTCGTGTTCCGCGACCAGGCACACATGCGCAAAATCATCGACGGTGAAATCGGCCAGGAGATGCTCGACAAGATCACCAACTCCGACTTCAACATGGTCGCCCTGGCGTGGATGGATGGCGGCACCCGCAACCTCTACACCAAGAAGCCTGTACGTCAGATCGCAGACCTCAAGGGCATGAAAATCCGGGTCCAGGGCAACCCGGTATTTATCGACACCATCAACGACATGGGCGGCAACGGCATCGCCATGGCCACGGGCGAGATCTTCAGCGCCCTGCAGACCGGGGTGATCGACGGTGCAGAAAACAATACGCCGACCTTCCTCGAGCACAACCACTACCAGAACGCCAAGTACTTCACCTGGACTGATCACCTGATCCTGCCCGAGCCGATCGTGATTGCCAAAACCACCTGGCTCAAGCTCAGCCCGGAGCAACAGGCACTGGTGCAGAAGGTAGCCCGTGAAGCACAGATGGAAGAGCGCGTTCTGTGGGACAAAAAGTCTTCTGACGCTGAAGCAAAACTCAAGGCTTCCGGGGTGGAGTTCATCACCCTGACCCCGGAACAGAAAAAAGCCTTTTACGACGCCACTCAGCCTGTTCGTGACAAATACGGGGCGGACTACAAAGACCTGATCTCGCGTATTGAAGCGGTCCAATAAGCCTGTCCGATTATGCCGCGGTGACGGGCCCCGCCCCGTCACCGCCGCAGTGGTGAGCCCCATGAAAAATACCGTACTGCGCTTGAACGACATGCTGTATCGGGTCTGTATCGGGATCGCCGGTTTATCGGTGCTGACCATGACCCTGATCATTCCCTGGGGCATTTTTGCCCGCTATGTACTGGGCTCGGGCTCCAGCTGGCCAGAGCCCGTCGCCATCTTGTTGATGGTGGTTTTTACCTTCTTTGGCGCGGCCGCCAGTTACCGTGCCGGCGCGCACATGGCGGTGTCGATGGCGGTCGAACGGATGCCGCCAATGGTGCGCAAACAGGCCGCCTTGCTGGTGCAGCTGCTGATGGTGGTGGTCTGCCTGTTCATGGCCGTCAAGGGCTTCAAACTGTGCGCCACCACCTGGAATCAATTCCTCGGCGAGATGCCGTCCTTGCGGGTCGGGATTTCCTATTTGCCGATTCCCATTGGCGGGCTGGTGACCCTGGTTTTTGTCCTGGAAAAACTCTTTCTGGGTGACCAGAGCCATCGCCGCGCGGTGCGGTTCGACATCGTAGAAGCCAGCGAAGAGGCCGTCTAAATGGATGCTTTGGTATTGTTGGGCAGTTTTATTGCGCAGATCCTTCTCGGTATGCCGGTGGCGTACGCCCTGGGCCTTTCGGCGTTGATTGGCGCATGGTGGATCGATATTCCGTTCGACGCGCTGATGATTCAGGTTGCCGGCGGCGTGAACAAATTCTCCCTGCTGGCGATTCCGTTCTTCGTTCTGGCGGGTGCGATCATGGCCGAGGGCGGCATGTCCCGCAGGCTGGTGGCGTTTGCCGGGGTGCTGGTAGGTTTCGTACGCGGTGGCCTGTCACTGGTCAATATCGTGGCCTCGACCTTCTTCGGGGCGATTTCCGGCTCTTCGGTGGCCGACACCGCCTCGGTGGGCTCAGTGCTGATCCCGGAAATGGAACGTGCCGGTTATCCCCGGGAGTTCTCCACGGCGGTCACCGTCAGCGGTTCGGTCCAGGCTTTGCTTACACCGCCGAGCCACAACTCGGTGCTGTACTCGCTGGCTGCGGGTGGCACGGTGTCGATCGCCTCGCTGTTCATGGCCGGGATCTTTCCGGGGCTGCTGCTTAGTGCCGTGATGATGGGGCTGTGCATGATCTTTGCGCGCAAGCGCAACTACCCCAAGGGTGAAGTGATTCCGCTGCGCCAGGCGCTGAAAATCGCCGGCGATGCGCTCTGGGGCCTGATGGCCATGGTCATCATCCTCGGCGGCATTCTGTCGGGTATTTTCACCGCCACCGAGTCCGCGGCCATCGCCGTGCTCTGGTCGTTCTTCGTCACCATGTTCATTTATCGCGACTACAAATGGCGCGACCTGCCCAAGCTGATGCACCGGGCGGTGCGCACTATTTCCATCGTGATGATCCTGATCGGTTTTGCTGCCAGCTTCGGCTATATCCTGACGCTGATGGAGATCCCGATGAAGATCACCACAGCGTTCCTGACGCTGTCGGATAACCGCTACGTGATCCTGATGTGCATCAACGTCATGTTGCTGCTGTTGGGCACGGTGATGGACATGGCGCCGCTGATTCTGATCCTGACCCCGATCCTGCTGCCGGTGATTATCGGGATCGGTGTAGACCCGGTGCACTTCGGCATGATCATGCTGGTCAATCTGGGGATCGGGCTGATTACCCCGCCGGTGGGTGCGGTCCTGTTCGTCGGTGCCGCCGTGGGCAAGGTCACGATCGAAAACACCGTCAAAGCCCTGCTGCCGTTCTATGCGGCCCTGCTGCTGGTGCTGATGCTGGTGACCTACGTTCCGGCCATCTCGCTGTGGCTGCCAAGCGTGGTGCTGTAACCCCCCCTCTGTAGGAGCGAGCTTGCTCGCGAGCGGTTTAAAAGCTCGTTCCTACGGGTTTTCAGCTTTATTTCCAGCCAAGGAGGCTGGTTACTCATGTCTGCTCCTGCTTTGTTTCCCCGTCATGTCGCGGTGTTGCTGCTGGTGTTGCTGGCCTGTGCATTTGCCGGTAATCACATCGCCGCGCGGATCGCCTTTGACCATGACACCGGCCTGCTGCTGGCGATTCTGTGCCGCGCCGGCGTGACCCTGCTGGTACTGACCGGCCTGGTGCTGTGGCAACGTGAACGCCCCCGGTTAACCCCCGCCCACTGGCGCTGGCAAGTGCTGCTGGGGGTGCTGATCGCGGCGCAAAGCTTCTTTATCTATTCCGCCGTGGCCCGCATCCCCGTGGCCCTGGCATTGCTGATCGCCAACGTGGCGCCGATCCTGCTGGTGCTGCTGACCTGGGCCCTGGGCGGCTCGGCCCCGACCCGGCGGGCAGCGGTATTGATGGGCGTGATCATGTTCGGGCTGGCGTTTGCCCTGGACGTCCCCGAGCGCCTGTCGAATCAAGGCACAACCGAAGCACAATGGCTGGAAGGCATTGCCTTCGGGTTCGCCGCAGCTTCTGTCTTTGCCTGCGCGCTGTGGATCACTGACCACAAGCTGTCGAGCGTGCGCGGCACGGTGCGCAGCATGCTGACGATGCTGATTGTATTCAGCGTCGCGGCAGTCGCCGGGGTCAGCGGTGTATTGCCGGGAGGCGTTTCACTGCCCGGCTCGTCAACCGGCTGGACCGCCCTTGCCTGCCTGGTGGCTCTTTATGGGCTAGGGTTCTGCCTGCTGTTTATTTGCCTGACCCGCCTGGACATGGCGCGTAATGCCCCGGTCATGAACGTTGAACCGGTGGCCAGCCTGCTGTTTGGCTGGCTGATTCTGGACCAGTTGCTCAGCAGCAGTCAGGTGATCGGTGGCCTGATCGTGGTCGCCGGTATTGTAATGCTGACGTGGCGGCGTGCCGCGTGATTGCTCAGTGGAGGTAGCGGCCATGCGGCCCGAGACGTTGATCCTGGAAGACGGCCTGACCAGGCTGACACTGGCGCCGATGATCGGTGCCAGCATTGTCAACTGGAGTGTCATCGCCAGCGGCCAGCCGCTGTTGCGCCCCAGTGCCGACACGGCATTGAACAGCGGTTTGCCGGGACGCCTAGCGTGCTATCCACTGGTGCCCTGGTCGAACCGCATCGGCGGTGGCGGTTTTGACGGCCCGCAGCACTGGTTTGTGCTGCAGCCCAACAGCCCCACCTCAGCCCTGCCCATCCATGGCAGTGGCTGGCAACAACCCTGGAGCGTGATTGAGCACACCGCGCAGCATGCCTGCCTGCAACTCGATAGCACTGTGCCCTTCGCCTACCATGCGCAGCTGCGTTACCGCCTGAGTGAAGGTCAATTGCGCATCGAACTGAGCGTTACCCATCAGGACGAACGTGCCGCCTGGCATGGCCTGGGGCTGCATCCCTATTTCCCCCGCACTCCCCGCACCCGCTTACAGGCCCACACTGCACAGATCTGGCTGTGCGATACCGACGGGCTGCCCACACACCTTGCGCCCTTGACGACCGAACGGGATTTCAACCAGCTCGCCAGCCTGCCCGAGACAAGACTCGACAACTGTTTTACCGGCTGGGATGGCCATGGGCTGATCAGCCAGCCGGATTTGGGCTACGAGCTTGAGTGCCGGGCCACGGGTGCCCCGTACTGCCTGGTGTACTGCCCTGCCGGAGAGGATTTTTTCTGCTTCGAGCCGGTCAGCCACCCGGTCAATGCCCATCACCTGCCAGGTCGCCCGGGCTTGCATTTATTGCACAAGGGGCAATCGGCGGGGCTGGCTTTGAGCCTGGGTTACCGGCCGCTCCGAGGCGTTTTGTAGACCCAGATCAATAGTGCGGCATTCGGCCTGGTCTACCATCGCGCCCTTTTGCGAATGACCTGACCATGCCACTTGCACCGCCCGAACTCCTTGCCCCTGCCGGCACCCTGAAAAACATGCGCTACGCCTTCGCCTATGGCGCCGACGCGGTGTATGCCGGTCAGCCACGTTATAGCCTGCGGGTGCGCAACAACGAATTCGACCACGACAATCTGGCCATCGGTATCGCCGAAGCCCAGGCTCAGGGCAAGCGCTTTTACGTGGTGGTCAACATCGCCCCGCACAATGCCAAGCTGCGCACCTTCCTCAAAGACCTGGAGCCGGTGATTGCCATGGGCCCGGATGCGCTGATCATGTCCGATCCGGGCTTGATCATGCTGGTGCGCAAACACTTCCCGCACATGCCGATTCATTTGTCGGTACAAGCCAATACCGTGAACTGGGCCAGTGTCGAATTCTGGCACCAGCAGGGTTTGAGCCGGATCATTCTGTCGCGGGAACTGTCGCTGGAAGAAATCGAGGAAATCCGCCAGAAAGTACCCGCCATGGAACTGGAAATTTTCGTGCATGGCGCGCTGTGCATGGCCTACTCCGGCCGTTGCCTGCTGTCGGGCTACATGAACAAGCGTGATGCCAACCAGGGCAGTTGCACCAATGCCTGTCGCTGGAAGTACGAGGCAAAGCCGGCAACGGAAAACGAGCTGGGCAATGTGGTCAACATCGTTGAGCCAACCCTGGGCGTGGGAGCCCCCAGCGATGAAGTGTTCGTCCTGCACGAAGCCAGTCGCCCGGACGAACCGATGTCGGCGTTCGAGGATGAACACGGCACCTACATCATGAACTCCAAGGACTTGCGTGCGGTGCAACACGTTGCGCGCCTGACCGCGATGGGGGTGCACTCGCTGAAGATCGAAGGCCGTACCAAATCGCATTTCTACTGCGCGCGGGCGACCCAGGTGTATCGCAAGGCAATTGATGATGCGGTGGCCGGTCGTGAATTTGACCACAGCCTGATGACCGATCTGGAGTCACTGGCGCAACGTGGTTACACCGAGGGCTTTTTGCGCCGCCATGTGCACGACGAGTATCAGAACTACCTGCATGGCAGCTCGCTGTCCCATCGCCAACAGTTTGTGGGCGAGCTCACGGGCGAGCGGCGCAACGGGCTGGCAGAAGTAAAAGTCAAAAACCGCTTCGCTTTGGGTGATCATCTGGAGTTGATGACGCCCCGGGGCAACTATCACTTCGATCTTGACCATCTGCACAACAGCGCCGGGTTGCCGATTCAAGTGGCACCGGGTGACGGCCACACCGTATACCTGCCGATTCCGGAGCAGGTGGATTTGAACTACGGGTTGTTGATGCGGGATTTGACCGTAAGCGAAACCATAGAGCGCACGGCATAGCCCCACCTGACTTACAAACTTGAGGGGGCTGGCTTGCCAGCGATGCAGGCAACCGGCTGTATCTGCAGGATTGAGCCGAAACCATCGCCAGCAAGCTGGCTCCCACAGGGCCCATACACCATTGTGGGAGCTGGCTTGCCAGCGATGCAGGCAACTGGCTGTATCTGCAGGATTGAACCGAAACCATCGCCAGCAAGCTGGCTCCCACAGTGTGGTGTCAGTCCCTGAACACATCATCCAGCAGGTTGTGCATGGCGGTGAACGCCCGGTGCGCGGTTTTGGCGTCGTACATCATTTTGCCCGGCACGTTGGCATGGGGATCAGTAAAGGAGTGCACGGCGCCGCCATAGCTGGTCAATTGCCAGTCGATGCCGGCAGCGTTCATCTCGGCTTCGAAAGCCGGCAGTTGTTCCCGGGGTACCAGCGGGTCGGAAGCGCCATGCAGGACCAGCACTGATCCGGTAATGCTTCTGGCATCGATAGGGTTGGGCGTATCCAGGGTCCCGTGAAAAGATACGGCCGCTTTCAACGGCGCACCACTGCGCGCCAGTTCCAGCGAGCAGCAACCACCGAAACAGAAGCCAAAGGTCGCCAGCTTGCTGCTGTCGACCACTGCCAGGCCCTGGTTTTTCAGCACGTCATAGGCTGCCCACATGCGCTTGCGCAACAAGGCGCGGTCGTTCTTGAGCGGCATCATCGCCGCGCCCGCCTCGTCGCCATTGGCGGGGCGTGTAGCCTGGCCGTAGAGGTCGGCGATCAACACCACATAGCCCTGCTCTGCCACCGACTTGGCGATCTCTTCGGCGCCCTCGCTGATGCCCATCCAGTTCGGTGCCATCAACAACCCCGGCAGCGGGTCTTCTCGACTCGGGTCAAAGGCCAGGCGGCCTTCGTATGGCAGGCCGTCGATTTGATAGGCAACGGAACTGACCGAAATAGATTTCATTAAAAACTCCTGAATTCGAAACAAAAAAAACCCGCCGAAGCGGGTTTTTTATAGCTCAGTTACACCGACAACTCTACTAACAGTTTGTTTAGACGACGGACATAAGCTGCCGGGTCTTTCAAACTGTCACCGGCCGCCAGGGCTGCCTGATCGAAGAGGATGTGCGACAGGTCGCCAAAACGCTCTTCGCTCGGCTCCGCATCGAGTTTCTCGATCAGCGGGTGAGCCGGGTTGAACTCGAAGATCGGCTTCGATTCCGGCACTTTCTGCCCGCTGGCTTCCAGGATCTGGCGCATTTGCATGCCCAGGTCCTGCTCACCGATGGCCAGAATGGCAGGTGAATCAGTCAGACGGTGCGATACCCGCACTTCGCTGACGCTTTCGCCCAGCGCTGCCTTGATGCGCTCAACCAGGCCTTCTTTGGACTTGGCAACTTCTTCTGCGGCTTTCTTGTCCTCTTCCGAGTCCAGGTTGCCCAGATCCAGATCACCGCGTGCCACGTCGACAAAGCTCTTGCCGTCGAAATCGCTGAGGTAGCTCATCAGCCACTCGTCGATACGATCGGTCAACAGCAGCACTTCGATGCCTTTCTTGCGGAAGACTTCAAGGTGCGGGCTGTTTTTGACCTGGGCGTAAGTGTCGCCGGTCAGGTAGTAAATCTTGTCCTGACCTTCTTTGGCACGGGCCAGGTAGTCGGCCAGAGCAACATTCTGTTCGCCGTCGTCACCGTGAGTCGAAGCAAAGCGCAACAGACCGGCGATTTTTTCCTTGTTGGCGGAATCTTCAGCCGGGCCTTCTTTCATCACCTGGCCAAAGTTTTTCCAGAAGCCCTGATATTTCTCAGGCTCGTTCTTCGCCAGTTTTTCCAGCATGTCGAGCACACGCTTGGTAAGCGCCGATTTCATGGAGTCGATGATCGGGTCTTTCTGCAGGATTTCCCGCGACACGTTCAGCGACAGGTCATTGGAATCGATCACACCTTTGATGAAGCGCAGGTACAACGGCAGGAACGACTCTGCCTGATCCATCACGAACACACGCTGTACGTACAGCTTCAGGCCTTTCGGGGCTTCACGCTGATACAGGTCGAACGGAGCACGGGCCGGCACGTAGAGCAGCGAGCTGTATTCCAGCTTGCCTTCAACCTTGTTGTGGCTCCAGGCCAGCGGGTTCTCGTAGTCGTGGGCAATGTGCTTGTAGAACTCCTGGTATTCCTCGTCCTTGACTTCAGTACGAGGACGGGTCCACAGAGCGCTGGCGCGGTTGACGGTTTCCCATTCCAGTGCCGGTGCTTCTTCGCCTTCTGCGACGGTCTGCTCTTTAGGCAGCTCGATTGGCAGGGCGATATGGTCGGAATACTTTTTGATGATGTTGCGCAGGCGCCAGCCGTCAGCGAACTCTTCTTCGCCTTTCTTCAGGTGCAGCACGATTTTGGTACCGCGATCGGCTTTCTCGACGGTTGCTACTTCAAACTCGCCCTCGCCTTTGGAGGACCAATGCACGCCTTCGCTTGCAGGAGTGCCGGCACGGCGGCTGAAGACATCGACCTTGTCAGCCACGATAAAGGCCGAATAGAAGCCCACACCGAATTGACCGATCAGATGCGAATCTTTTTTCTGGTCGCCCGACAGGTTTTTCATGAAATCGGCGGTGCCGGACTTGGCGATCGTACCCAGATGGGTGATCACGTCATCGCGGTTCATGCCAATACCGTTGTCTTCGAGAGTGACGGTATTAGCGTCCTTGTCGAAGCTGACACGGATTTTCAGATCAGTACCGCCTTCCAGCAGTTCAGGCTTGGAAAGCGCTTCAAAACGTAATTTGTCGACAGCATCAGAGGCGTTCGAGATCAATTCGCGAAGGAAAATTTCCTTGTTGGAGTACAGCGAATGGATCATGAGGTGTAGCAGTTGCTTGACCTCGGTCTGGAAGCCCAGGGTTTCTTTTTGAGTTTCCACGCTCATTGTTATCAAACTCCGATTAGATGGCATGAGCCACGCCCGAGAGGGTTGGCGGCGGGATGTCATGAAAGTTGGGGGCTAAGGTTTAAATTTCAAGGCCTGTACTCTCAATGCCTCGCTTTTACCGCGCGCAGGCTGTGTTTAAGCCGTCGTTTATATATATGAACCGCCATGGAACTTAAGCGCACAGCACGTGCTCAAACGCCCAGTAGATCTACTCATAAGGAGAAACACCCCATGCGTAATACTTTCGCTGTTGCTTTGATGCTGGCTGCCACCCTCGGTCTCGCGGCCTGCGACAAGAAATCCGAAGATAAAGCCCAAGAGGCGGCTCAGCACACCGAGCAATCCCAGGAAAAAATGAACGAAGCCCAAGACAAAGTGAACGATGCAGCCAAAGAGAACGCTGAAGCGGCTAAAGCTCAGGCCGAGTCCAATGAAGCGGCTGCTAAAGAAGCTGCTCCGGCTGCACCTGTAGCAACTCCAGAAAGCAAGTAATCTGCTTTTGTGAGCGGCACCACAAAGCCTGCCTAGTGCAGGCTTTGTTGCATCTGGAGATCAACAAATCAAACCGGCAATGTTCAACTCAGGGTTTAAAAGTTCGACCATAAAAAAAGCCCTGCATCCATTGGATGCAGGGCTTTTTGATTGACTCAAAGCGCGCTTTTGGCGTGCCCGGTCATTACGCGATAGCTTCTTGACGCTTACCCAGCATACGGTCGCAAATCACTGCAGCCAGCAAGATCACCAGGCTCGGCACCAACCACGCCAGCCCCTGATTGCTGAATGGCATGTTGGCCAGCTGGGCAGGAATCCACTCACCCAGACCTGCGCCTTTCAGCGCATCGATAGTGCCGAAGATAAACGACACCAGCATCACCGGGCCAACAATCCGTGCCTGCGCATGCCACAAGCCTTTGCAGAAGCTCAAGGCCACAAGGACGATGCATGGCGGGTAGATTGCCGTCAGCAGCGGGATCGAGAAGGCGATCAACTTGGTCAGACCAAGGTTGGAGACGAACAGCGAGAATACGGCGAGGATAACCACCAGTGTCTTGTAGGACAGCGGCAGTATCTTGCTGAAGTATTCCGCGCAGGCGCAGGTCAGGCCAACGGCAGTAACCAGGCACGCCAGGGCAATCAATACGGCCAGGAAACCACTGCCCAGCGAACCGAAGGTGTGCTGAACATAGGCGTGCAGTACGGCTGCACCGTTGGTTGCACCGGCGGCCACTTCATGGCTGCCCGCACCCAGACGGAACAGGCTGACGTATACCAGCGCCAGACCGACACCGGCGATCAGGCCGGCAATGATTGCGTACCGGGTAATCAGTTTTGGCGATTCGACACCGCGGGAACGGATTGCGTTGACGATCACGATGCCGAACACCAGTGCGCCGAGGGTATCCATGGTCAGGTAGCCATTGATAAAGCCCTGGGAGAACGGTGCTGCCACGTATTCCGGGGTCGCAACGCCAATATCACCGGCAGGCAAGGCAAAGGCTGCAATGCCGAGGATCGCCAGGGCAATGATTTTCAGCGGCGCCAGGAAGCGGCCAACGGTATCCAGCAAGCGGCCCGGATACAACGACACGAAGAACACGATCAGGAAGTACACCGAGCTGTACAAAAACAGCGCCAGCGGGCTTTCACCGGTCAAAGGGGCCAGGCCGACCTCAAAGGATACGGTGGCTGTACGCGGGGTGGCGAACAGCGGACCGACAGCCAGGTAGCAAACAGCTGCAAGTATGCCGCCAGCCAGTTTGCCGATCGGGCTGCTCAGTGCATCCATGCCGCCGCCGACTTTAGCCAGCGCAATGACGGTAACCACCGGCAGGCCGACAGCAGTAATCAGGAAACCCAGTGCAGCCATCCAGACGTGAGGTCCGGACTGCAGGCCAACGATAGGTGGAAAAATGATATTGCCAGCCCCGACAAACAGGGCAAATGTCATAAACCCAAGTGCCAGAATGTCCTGGCCTTTCAAAACTTTCATTACGGAAATACCACACTACTGAATCGGAATTTAGAGGGGAATTTCCCGTGCGGATGTGGGAAATGCTGTCAGCCTGAATAAGGCCGACCCGTCTAGCGCGCGGCTTCCTTTTGGGATGCATACGCAGAAATGCAGAGTTGGCGGCAAGGTTACCGATTTTTTCCATGGCGCGCACTGTTACAGGGCGCACTGTCCGATGAACGAACGCAGTTGTCGCTTAAATGACATCGAAAAACGTTTTGATGTGATTTTCTTATTCGTAAATAGGATTTCTCCTAAAGTTATTATAACTATTGGAGCAAGTTTGCTCGCGCGCACCCGGCATCAAGCCAGCTTGCAGCACCACTCGCTGTTTAATTCCCCAAACGCACAAAGGCCACCCGAAGGTGGCCTTTGTCTGGTGTAACTATCAGTTAAGCGCGAGGCTTACTTGATTGCCCAGCCAGTCAGCTCGGACAGAGCCTTGCCGATGTCTGCCAGCGAACGCACGGTTTTAACGCCTGCGTCTTCCAGAGCAGCAAACTTCTCGTCTGCAGTACCCTTGCCGCCAGAGATGATTGCGCCAGCATGGCCCATGCGCTTGCCAGCAGGGGCAGTCACACCAGCGATGTAGGAAACAACCGGCTTGGTCACGTGTGCCTTGATGTAGGCAGCCGCTTCTTCTTCAGCCGAACCGCCGATCTCACCGATCATTACGATCGCTTCGGTCTTCGGGTCTTCCTGGAACAACTTCAGGATGTCGATGAAGTTGGAGCCCGGGATCGGGTCACCACCGATACCAACGCAAGTCGACTGACCGAAACCGGCGTCAGTAGTTTGCTTGACAGCTTCGTAAGTCAGGGTGCCGGAACGCGACACGATGCCTACTTTGCCTGGCAAGTGAATGTGACCTGGCATGATGCCGATCTTGCATTCGCCTGGAGTGATAACGCCAGGGCAGTTAGGGCCGATCAGGACTACGCCCAGTTCGTCGCACTTAACTTTAGCGTCAAGCATGTCCAGGGTAGGAATGCCTTCAGTGATGCAAACGATCAGCTTGATGCCGCCGAACGCTGCTTCAAGGATGGAGTCCTTGCAGAAAGGAGCCGGAACGTAGATCACGCTGGCGGTTGCGCCAGTGGCTGCTACAGCTTCTTTCACGGTGTTGAACACTGGCAGACCCAGGTGCTCGGTGCCGCCTTTACCAGGAGTTACGCCACCAACCATCTTGGTGCCGTATTCGATGGCTTGCTGGGTGTGGAAGCTACCTTGCGAACCGGTAATACCCTGGCAGATAACTTTGGTGTCTTTATTGATCAGGACGCTCATTACTTGCCCTCCGCAGCTTTAACAACTTGTTGAGCAGCGTCGGTCAAGCTGGTAGCAGCGATGATGTTCAAGCCGCTTTCTGCCAGTACTTTAGCGCCCAGTTCAGCGTTGTTGCCTTCAAGGCGAACAACCACCGGGATTTTCACGCCGACTTCTTTCACTGCACCGATGATGCCTTCGGCAATCATGTCGCAACGAACGATGCCGCCGAAGATGTTGACCAGTACTGCAGCGACATTGCTGTCGGACAGGATGATCTTGAACGCTTCAGTTACGCGTTCTTTGGTTGCGCCGCCACCAACGTCAAGGAAGTTGGCTGGCTTGCCGCCATGCAGGTTGACGATGTCCATGGTACCCATGGCCAGGCCAGCACCGTTGACCATGCAACCGATGTTGCCTTCCAGTGCCACGTAGTTCAGTTCGAACTTGGCAGCGTGCGCTTCGCGCGGATCGTCTTGCGACGGATCGTGGAAAGTTTTCAGCTTAGGCTGACGATACATGGCGTTGGCGTCGATGTTGATTTTCGCATCGAGGCAGTGCAGATCGCCGTCAGTCTTGATTACCAGCGGGTTCACTTCCAGCAGGGCCAGATCGTGATCCTTGAACAGCTTGGCCAGACCTACGAAGATCTTGGCGAACTGAGCAACTTGCTTGCCTTCCAGACCCAACTGGAATGCCAACTCGCGACCCTGGAATGGCTGTGCGCCAACCAGTGGATCGATAGTAGCTTTCAGAATTTTTTCTGGAGTGTCGTGAGCGATTTTCTCGATGTCCACGCCACCTTCGGTGGAAGCCATGAACACGATGCGGCGGCTCGAACGGTCAACGACAGCGCCCAGGTACAGCTCTTTAGCGATATCAGTGCACGATTCAACCAGGATCTTGGTGACCGGCTGACCATTGGCATCAGTCTGGTAAGTCACCAGACGCTTGCCCAACCACTGTTGTGCGAATGCTTTAGCGTCTTCTTTGCTGCGAACCAGCTTAACGCCGCCCGCTTTACCGCGACCACCTGCGTGAACCTGGGCTTTGACAACCCATTCAGTCCCGCCGATTTTATCGCAAGCTTCTGCGGCTGCTTCCGGGGTATCTACTGCATAACCCTTGGATACTGGCAGGCCGTATTCAGCGAACAGCTGCTTACCCTGATACTCGTGAAGATTCATGCTTTTTACCGTCTTCGTTAGGTACTGCGCATTCGGCGCTGCACTTGGATTAGTGCCGCACCACCTGTGACTGCTGCTTGTGCTGCCCGGACCAGCCCGACTCCCGCGTGGGCGAGGTCGGATCTGGCTCAAGCGACATAAGACTGCGTCCGGCGGAAGTTCCGCGGTGAGGCTTGCGTGCAAGGCTCACGACGGGCAAACCGCCGTGGTTTCTTATTGTCTGGTATTAACGTTTTTTGCGGTTGGCAATGTGGATGGCGCCGCCATTCACTGCCAGTGCTGCTTCGTGCAACGCTTCGGACAGGGTCGGATGGGAGAAAACCATCATGCCCAGGTCCTCGGCGCTGGTGCCGAATTCCATACCGATCGCGCCCTGCTGAACCAGTTCTGCAGCGCTCGGGCCAATCACGTGGACGCCCAGTACGCGGTCAGTTTTGGCATCAGCAATGACTTTGACAAAGCCACCGGTGTCGTTTGCTGCCATGGCACGGCCACTGGCTGCGAACGGGAAGGTGCCGACGTTAACTTCAACGCCTTCAGCTTTCAAGGCCTGTTCGGTTTTACCGACCCACGCGATCTCCGGGTGAGTGTAAATAACCGATGGAATCAGGTCGTAGTTCATCTCGGTCTTGTGACCCTTGATGCGCTCGACAACCATGATGCCTTCTTCAGAAGCCTTGTGTGCCAGCATCATGCCGCGAACCACGTCACCGATGGCGAATACGCCCGGAACGCTGGTGGCGCAATGATCGTCAACAAACACGAAACCGCGCTCGTCAATGGTCACACCGCTGTCAGCTGCCAGCAACTCGGTGGTCACCGGACGGCGACCAACGGCTACGATCAGCTTGTCGAAGGTGATGGTCTGTTCGCCGTTGGCGTCGGTGTAGGTCACAACGACTTCTTCGCCGTTAACCTTGGAACCGGTAACGCGAGCGCCCAGCTTGATGTCCAGACCTTGTTTGGTCAGGGTTTTGTAGGCTTCTTTGGACACGGCAGCGTCGGCAGCCATCAGGAACGTGTCCAGGGCTTCCAGAACAGTTACCTGAGCGCCCAGACGGGACCATACCGAACCCAGCTCCAGACCGATTACGCCAGCGCCGATAACGCCAAGACGCTTGGGTACGGACTGGAATTCCAGTGCGCCGGTGGAATCAACGATGATGTTGTTGTCTACCGGTGCCGGCGGAATGTCGATCGGACGCGAACCCGAAGCCAGAATCACGTTCTCGGCTTCGATGATTTCAACGCTGCCGTCCGGCTTGGTCAGTTCAACTTTCTTGCCGGCCAGCAGTTTGCCGTGGCCTTGCAGGGAAGTCACACCGTTGGCCTTGAACAAGGTAGCAACGCCGGAAGTCAGACCTTTAACGATGTTGGCCTTGCGGCCGATCATCGCTGCAACGTCCATCTTCACTTCACCGGTGGTGATGCCGTGGATGGCAAAAGCATCCTTGGCTTCGTGATACTTCCAGGTGCTGTCCAGCAGCGCCTTGGATGGAATGCAACCGACGTTCAGGCAAGTACCGCCCAGTGCCAGTTTGCCTTCCTTGTCGGTGTACTTTTCGATGCAAGCAGTCGAAAGACCCAGTTGCGCGGCCTTGATGGCGGCAACGTAGCCGCCGGGGCCCGCACCAATCACTACAACGTCAAATTTCTGTGTCATAAAAGGTTCCCTTTTAGCAACAAGCTACAAGCCGCAAGCTGCAAGTTTGAAGCCCGTCAGCTATTAAGCTTGAGGCTTGGCGCTTGCAGCTTGCCGCTGCTATTTAGATATCCAGCAGCAGACGCGCTGGATCTTCCAGCAGGTTTTTGATTGCTACCAGGAAACTTACAGCTTCTTTGCCATCGATCAAGCGGTGATCGTAGGACAGAGCCAAATACATCATCGGGCGGATTACAACCTGACCGTTGATTGCCATTGGACGCTGAAGGATGTTGTGCATGCCCAGGATTGCGGCTTGCGGCGGGTTAACGATCGGGGTCGACATCATCGAACCGAAAGTACCACCGTTGGTGATGGTGAAAGTACCACCGGTCATTTCGTCCATCGACAGCTTGCCGTCACGGGCTTTTTTACCGTAAGCGGCGATGCCGCCTTCGATTTCGGCCAGGCTCATCAGTTCGGCGTTACGCAGAACCGGTACCACCAGACCACGGTCGCTGGAAACAGCAACACCGATGTCGGCGTAGCCGTGGTAAACGATGTCGGAGCCGTCGATCGAAGCGTTAACAGCCGGGAAGCGTTTCAGCGCTTCGGTGGTTGCTTTCACGAAGAACGACATGAAGCCCAGGCGTACGCCGTTGTGGGACTTCTCGAACAGGTCCTTGTACTTCGAACGCAGTGCCATGACTTCAGTCATGTCCACTTCGTTGAAAGTAGTCAGCATCGCCATGTTCGATTGCGCTTCTACCAGGCGCTTGGCCACGGTAGCGCGAACGCGGGTCATCGGAACACGCTTCTCGACACGGTCGCCCGCAGCCAGAACAGGAGCAGCCGGTGCAGCAGCGGCTTTGGCCGGAGCAGCAGCCGGAGCGGCCTTCTTGGCAGCAACAGCAGCTACCACGTCTTCCTTGGTCACACGACCGCCTTTGCCAGTACCGGCAACGGAAGCGATGTTGATGCCGTTTTCTTCAGCGATCTTGCGAGCAGCCGGAGCTGCGACAGGATCATCTTCGCCTTCGCCGGCAGGAGCAGCAGCCTGAGCGGCAGGTGCAGCAGCAGCGGCTGGCGCGGCAGCAGCAGCGCCGCCTTCAACGATGGAGCCCAGGACTTCGTCGGACAGAACGGTGTCGCCTTCGTTCTTGACGATGGCGCCCAGAACGCCGTCAGCTGTAGCCAGTACTTCCAGCACAACCTTGTCAGTTTCGATGTCAACAATCAGGTCGTCGCGCTTTACAGCGTCGCCTGGTTGTTTGTGCCAGGTGGCAACGGTGCCATCGGCAACCGATTCCGGAAAAGTAGGGGCTTTAATCTCGATAGCCATGTTCGTGGTTCCTTAAATTCGGTTTCAGTGCGCGAAGGCGTTAAACAGTAAACGCGTCTTGCAACAGTTTTGCCTGTTGCTCGGCGTGCATCGATGCATAACCACAAGCAGGTGCAGCAGAAGCGTCACGGCCCGCGTACTCAAGTACGAGAGATTTATCGTGACCGCCAATGATGCGGCGCATGTGATGCTGGCTGCAGTACCAGGCACCCTGGTTCATCGGCTCTTCCTGACACCAGACAATGTGTTTGGCGTTTTTGTACGGAGCCAGGACTTCAATCAAGTCGTCCTCAGGGAACGGGTACAGCTGCTCAAGACGCACGATGGCGATGTCATCACGACCTTCGGCACGGCGTTTTTCCAACAGGTCGTAGTAGACCTTGCCGCTACACAGCACGATGCGACCGACTTTCGCCGGATCCTGTGCATCGATCTCCGGAATAACGGTCTGGAACGAACCTTCGGCCAGATCTTCCAGGGTCGAGACTGCCAATTTGTGACGCAGCAACGACTTGGGTGTCAGGACGATCAGCGGCTTGCGCAGCGGACGGATAACCTGACGGCGCAGCAGGTGGTAAATCTGCGCTGGAGTCGTTGGTACGCACACCTGAATGTTGTGCTCGGCACACAATTGCAGGTAACGCTCAAGACGTGCGGAGGAGTGCTCCGGGCCCTGACCTTCGTAACCGTGTGGCAGCAACATGGTCAGACCGCACAGACGGCCCCACTTGTGCTCACCGCTGGTGATGAACTGGTCAATTACAACCTGGGCGCCGTTGGCGAAATCGCCGAACTGGGCTTCCCAGATAACCAGAGCATCCGGCGTGGTGGTCGAATAACCGTATTCGAACGCCAGTACAGCCTCTTCAGACAGCAACGAGTCGTACAGGTCAAAACGTGGCTGACCCTGGTACAGGTGCTGCAGCGGGATGTAGGTGCCAGCATCTTTCTGGTTGTGCAACACGGCGTGACGGTGCGAGAACGTACCGCGGCCGATGTCCTGACCGGTCATGCGAATCGGGTGACCTTCGAACGCCAGGGTCGCGTATGCCATGGTTTCGGCATAACCCCAGTTGATCGGCAGGCCGCCGGCTTGCATTTTTTGACGATCTTCGTAGATCTTCGACACCTGACGCTGAACCACGAAGCCTTCTGGAATTTCCAGCAGCTTGGCCGACAGTTCTTGCAGGGTTTTCAGATCAAAACGCGTGTCGTGACGCGCAGTCCAGGCGTGGCCCAGGTACGGACGCCAGTCAACGAACAGCTCTTTGTTCGGCTCTTTGACCAGACTTTTCACAACATGCAGACCGTTGTCCAGCGCGTTGCGATATTCGTCGATCTTGGACTGAACGCGCTCTGCGTCAACCACGTTTTCCTGAGTCAGACGCTCGGCATACAGTTCACGGGTAGTGCGCTGCTTGGCGATCTGCTGATACATCAACGGCTGAGTGCCGTTTGGCTCGTCGGCCTCGTTGTGACCGCGACGGCGGTAGCAGAACAGGTCGATCACGACGTCACGCTTGAACTGCATGCGGTAGTCGATTGCCAGCTGGGTCACGAACAATACGGCTTCCGGATCATCACCATTTACATGGAGGATCGGCGCCTGAATCATTTTCGCGACGTCAGTGCAGTACTCGGTAGAGCGCGAGTCTTCAGGGTTGCTGATGGTGAAGCCAACCTGGTTGTTGATCACCAGGTGAACCGTACCGCCAGTCTTGAAGCCGCGGGTCTGCGACATCTGGAAGGTTTCCATGACCACGCCCTGACCTGCGAATGCAGCATCACCGTGGATGGAAATCGGCAGCACTTTTTCGCCGGTCTTGTCGTTACGACGATCCTGGCGTGCACGTACCGAACCTTCAACCACTGGAGAAACGATTTCCAGGTGGGAAGGGTTGAACGCCATCGCCAGGTGGACTTCGCCACCGGAGGTCATGACGTTGGAGGAGAAGCCCTGGTGGTATTTAACGTCACCGGAACCCAGCTCGATTTTCTTCTTGCCTTCAAACTCGTCGAACAGGTCGCGCGGGTTTTTACCGAAGGTGTTGACCAGAACGTTCAGACGGCCACGGTGGGCCATGCCGATAACGATTTCTTTGGTGCCGTAGTTGCCCGAACGCTGGATCAGCTCGTCCAGCAAAGGAATCAGGCTCTCGCCGCCTTCCAGGCCAAAACGCTTGGTGCCCGGGTACTTGGTGCCCAGGTACTTTTCCAGGCCTTCAGCAGCAGTCACGCGCTCAAGCAAATGGCCCTTGATCTCTGCCGAGTAGGTTGGACGGCCACGTACGCTTTCGAGGCGCTGTTCAAACCAGTGGCGCTGCTCGGAATCGACGATGTGCGTGAACTCGGCGCCAATGGTGCGGCAATATGTCTGCTGCAAAGCTTCGAGAATTTCGCGTAGGCTCGCTTCCTCTTTGCCGATATACAGGTCGCCGGCACGGAAGGTCGTATCAAGATCGGCATTGGTCAAGCCGTAATGATTGATCGACAGGTCTGCAGGTGCAGGACGCTGCCACAGCCCCAGCGGATCAAGCTGGGCTGCCTGGTGGCCGCGCATCCGATAGGCCTGGATCAATCGCAGCACTTCAACTTGCTTCTTCTCATGCTCACTGCTCACGCTCCCGGCAGAAACCGGTTGGGCGCGGCGCTGGTTCTTTGCCAGCAGCACGAAATGGTCGCGGATTGTAGAGTGCGAAACATCGTTGGCAGAGTTGCCGTCATTGGGCAACGTCTGAAAGTAGGTGCGCCATTCTTCTGGCACAGCGTTAGGGTCGTGCAGGTAGAGCTCATAGAGCTCTTCCACATAGGCAGCGTTACCACCTGAAAGATAGCCGCTGTTCCACATGCGCTGCATCACGCTTTCTTGCATGCTTGGTCACCCTCGGTTAGGGGACACCATCGACGAGAACACCAGAGCACGCTTGAGAAAGTCCGAATACAGCGACTAAAACAAGCCACTTAGGATCACGCTGATAGTCCGGGTACCAGCCCGGATGCCCCTGCTGGTCTCATTTCTTCAAAATAAGAGCCGCAGCTTTTTGAGCTGTTGCTCAGGTTAAAACTACGGCGCCGGTTGAAGCCTGCGCCGTAGCATCTACGGTTACAGCGATCCTGCAGTACAGCTTTGAATCACACGCCGCTCTGCAGCAGCATGCTACGCACGTGACCAATGGCCTTAGTCGGGTTCAGGCCCTTCGGACACACGTTTACGCAGTTCATGATCCCGCGGCAGCGGAATACGCTGAACGGGTCATCCAGTGAAGCCAGACGCTCGCTGGTCTTGGTGTCACGGCTGTCAGCCAGGAAACGGTAGGCTTGCAGCAGTGCAGCAGGGCCCAGGAACTTGTCCGGGTTCCACCAGAAGGACGGGCACGAAGTCGAGCAGCAAGCGCACAGGATGCACTCGTACAGACCGTCGAGTTTCTCGCGCTCTTCCGGAGACTGCAGACGCTCAATGGCCGGGGCCGGAGTATCGTTCTGCAGGAACGGCTTCACCTTCTCGTATTGCTTGTAGAAGATGCTCATATCGACGACCAGGTCACGGATAACCGGCAAACCTGGCAGAGGACGAACGATCAACTTGTTACCTTTTACGACAGCAGACAGCGGCGTAACGCAAGCCAGTGCGTTTTTGCCGTTGATGTTCATGCCGTCGGAGCCGCAAACGCCCTCACGGCACGAGCGACGATAGGAAAAACCTTCGTCCTGCTCTTTGATCAAGGCCAGCACGTCCAGCACCATCAGGTCTTTACCGTTGGTATTGACCTGGAATTCCTGCATGAACGGCGCGGCGTCTTGATCCGGGTTGTAGCGATAAACACTGACTTTCAACATATCGGCCACCCTTAGTAAGTCCGAATCATAGGTTCAAAGGTCGGAACGGTTTTCGGCGAGAAGTTCACCGCACGTTTGGCTACGCGCTTTTCACCCGGGAAGTACAGGGTGTGGCACAGCCAGTTAACGTCGTCACGATCTTCGAAATCTTCACGGGCGTGAGCACCGCGCGACTCTTTACGAACTTCAGCAGCGATTGCAGTCGCTTCAGCCACTTCGAGCAGGTTTTGCAGCTCAAGGGCTTCGATACGAGCAGTGTTGAACGCCTGGCTCTTATCGTTGATTTTCACGTTGGCAATACGCGCGCGCAGATCAGCCAGCTGGGCAATACCCTTCTGCATGTATTCGCCAGTACGGAATACACCGAAGTAGTTCTGCATGCAGCTTTGCAGTTCTTTACGCAGGGTAGCGACGTCTTCGCCGTCGGTACGCGAGTTCAGGCCATCCAGACGTGCCAGGGCAGCATCGATGTCGGACTGACGCGGACGGGCGTAATCAACGCCTTCTTTCAGGGTCTGCTCCAGGAACAGGCCGGCAGCACGACCGAACACCACCAGGTCGAGCAACGAGTTGCCGCCCAGACGGTTGGCACCGTGAACCGATACGCAAGCCACTTCACCCACTGCAAACAGGCCAGGGATGATCTGGTCGACGCCTTCAGCGTCCTGGGTAATAGCCTGACCATGAATGTTGGTGGCAACGCCGCCCATCATATAGTGGCAGGTAGGAACTACCGGGATCGGCGCTACGGCAGGATCGACGTGGGCGAAGGTCTTGGACAGCTCCATGATGCCTGGCAGACGGCTGTGCAGAACTTCTTCACCCAGGTGATCGAGTTTCAGCATTACGTGGTCGCCATCCGGACCGCAACCGTTGCCCGCGATGATTTCCTTAACCATCGAGCGTGCTACAACGTCACGACCTGCAAGGTCTTTGGCGTTCGGAGCATAACGCTCCATGAAACGCTCACCGTGCTTGTTGATCAGGTATCCACCTTCACCACGGCAACCTTCTGTAACCAGTACACCGGCGCCGGCAATGCCGGTCGGGTGGAACTGCCACATTTCGATGTCCTGTACCGGTACGCCTGCACGCAGCGCCATGCCGATACCGTCACCGGTGTTGATCAGGGCGTTGGTAGTAGAGGAGTAGATACGGCCTGCACCACCAGTGGCCAATACGGTCGCGTTAGCGCGGACGTAAGAGGTTTCACCAGTTTCGATGCAGATCACGATCATGCCTACAAAGGCACCATCTTCGTTCTTGACCAGATCGACACCGTAGTATTCGTTAAGGAATACAGTGCCGGCCTTCAGGTTGGCCTGGTACAGGGTGTGCAACAGCGCGTGACCGGTACGGTCGGCTGCAGCGCAGGTACGGGCAGCCTGGCCGCCTTTACCGAAGTCCTTGGACTGACCGCCGAAAGGACGCTGATAGATACGGCCCTGTTCGGTACGGGAGAACGGCAGACCCATGTGTTCCAGCTCGAAAACGGCTTCCGGGCCTACGGAACACATGTACTCGATAGCGTCCTGGTCACCGATATAGTCGGAGCCCTTGACGGTATCGTACATGTGCCAGCGCCAGTCATCGTTTGGATCCGCAGACGCGATCGCGCAGGTAATGCCACCCTGTGCCGATACGGTGTGGGAACGAGTCGGGAAAACCTTGGTGATTACGGCAGTCTTGTGACCGCCTTGCGCCAGCTGCAGAGCTGCGCGCATGCCTGCACCGCCGCCGCCAATGATAATGGCGTCGAACGAGAGTGTATTAACTGTGTTAGCCATGAATCAGATACCCCAAAGAATCTGCACACCCCAGACGAAGTAAGCGAACATTGCAACGCCGCAGACTGCCTGGAAGAGGAAACGTACTGCTGTCGCGGACTTGCCCAGTGCCATTGGCGTCAGGTAGTCGGTCGCGATGGTCCACATGCCTACCCAGGCGTGTGCGCCCAGTGCAACAAGGGCCAGCAGGCTGAAGATACGCATCCAGTTGCTTGCGAACAGCTCATGCCATTGGGCGTAGCCAATGCCAGGGTTCGCAACGAGGTATCCGATCAGGAAGATGAAATAAGCCGCTAGAACAACCGCAGACACACGCTGTGCCATCCAGTCATAGAGGCCCGAACGCGACAGGTTCGTAACGCTGGTTACCATATCCAAACTCCCGCCAGAACAATCATCACTACAGAAATGACGATTACGATTTTCGAGCCCAGTCGGCCGCCTTCAAGCGTCTCACCGATGCCCATGTCCATGATCAAGTGGCGCACACCGGCAACCAGGTGATACAGCAAGGCAGAGAGCAGGCCCCACGCAACGAATTTGGCCAGCGGGCTGGTCAAGCATGCCTTCACCTCGGCAAAACCTTCTTCGGAACCCAGGGATTTGCTCAATGCATAAAGCATGAAGCCCAGGCCGAAAAAAAGAATGATGCCCGATACACGGTGCAGAAATGACGTAACGCCGGTGATGGGGAGTTTGATGGTCCTTAGGTCTAGGTTTACAGGTCGTTGGCTATTCACGGCTTTTTTCACACTGAAGAGCCCCTAACAATCAGGGCAAGTTTGTTGGGATGTGCACTGGTCAGGTACCCACCACCCGGGAGTGACGACCCCCATCTAAACAGGCCCAAAAGCCCCTGGCGGTCGGCTGCCGAGTATAGACAGTTAGGTCACTAATGACAACGCAATCACCTTCCCCTAATAGCGCATTGCGCTTCGGGCATAAAAGGCGTAAACGGCAGGGATATTCGCTAAAAATCGCGGTTCAAAGCCTTGTACAGCAAGACTTTAGGCAAATTGACATTCGAATTTATCTCACTATAGTGGTGCGGGCCCTGCGTGGGGGGTCTGTCTGATGATTTCAAGCATAAATAGGAGGCCACATGGCTGACAAAAAAGCGCAGTTGATCATCGAGGGCGCAGCCCCCGTCGAGCTGCCCATTTTAACTGGCACCGTGGGTCCCGATGTAATCGATGTGCGAGGCCTTACGGCCACGGGCCGGTTCACATTTGACCCTGGCTTTATGTCGACCGCATCTTGCGAGTCGAAGATCACCTATATTGATGGTGACAACGGTATCCTGCTGCACCGCGGCTACCCGATTGAACAGCTGGCCGAACACTCTGACTATCTTGAAACCGCTTACCTGCTGCTGAACGGCGAACTGCCGACCGCAGAGCAGAAAGCTCAATTTGTCAGCACCGTGAAGAACCACACCATGGTTCACGAGCAGTTGAAGACCTTCTTCAACGGCTTCCGTCGTGACGCCCACCCGATGGCGGTCATGTGCGGTGTAGTCGGCGCCCTCTCGGCCTTCTACCACGACTCCCTGGACATCAATAACCCGCAGCATCGCGAAATCTCCGCGATCCGTCTGGTTGCCAAGATGCCTACCCTGGCAGCGATGGTTTACAAGTACTCCATGGGTCAACCCATGATGTACCCGCGTAACGACCTGACCTACGCCGAAAACTTCCTGCACATGATGTTCAACACGCCGTGCGAGATCAAACCGATCAGCCCGGTACTGGCCAAGGCAATGGATAAGATCTTTATCCTGCACGCTGACCACGAACAGAATGCTTCGACCTCCACCGTACGCCTGGCAGGTTCTTCGGGTGCCAACCCGTTCGCCTGTATCGCTGCCGGTATCGCTGCACTGTGGGGCCCTGCCCACGGCGGCGCCAACGAAGCCGTGCTGACCATGCTCGACGAAATTGGCGATGTGTCCAACATCGACAAATTCATCGCCAAGGCCAAGGACAAGAACGATCCGTTCAAACTGATGGGCTTCGGTCACCGGGTTTACAAAAACCGCGACCCGCGCGCCACGGTCATGAAAAAGACCTGCGACGAAGTACTCAAAGAGCTGGGCATCAAGAACGATCCGCAACTCGAACTGGCCATGCGCTTGGAAGAGATCGCCCTGACCGACCCGTACTTCATCGAACGCTCGCTGTACCCGAACGTCGACTTCTACTCGGGGATCATCCTCAAGGCGATCGGCATTCCAACCAGCATGTTCACCGTGATCTTCGCCCTGTCGCGTACAGTTGGCTGGATCTCGCACTGGAAAGAAATGCTCTCCAGCCCGTACAAGATTGGCCGCCCGCGCCAGCTGTACACCGGCTACGAGCAGCGTGACCTCACCAAGCTGGAAGACCGCAAGTAAGGCCTGTCCCACGATAGCGTCCTGATTGCAGCCAATACGGCCCCTGCCTCTTGATAAGAGCAGGGGCCGTATTAGTTTGGGCCGAATGTAACTGCCTGCCTGCAGGAGCGAGCTTGCTCGCGAGCTCTTGAAGCGCCGACCAACAGCCCTCGCCTACGCATCACCGAACAGCGACACAAACAAAAATCCCCCGGTCTTGCGACAGGGGGATTTTTTACATCTGCCGTTTATAGCGGATCAATGATCCACCGCCCCGCTCGCCCCCAGACCGGTCTGAGACCGTACAAATTGCGGGAAGAACAGTGCACGCTCTTTCTCTGCCGCCTTGGACTTGTCGGTGATGGAGAAGAACCAGATACCCGCGAACGCGATGATCATCGAGAACAGCGCCGGGTACTCGTAAGGGAAGATGGCTTTTTCATGATGCAGGATCTGCACCCAAATGGTCGGACCCAGAATCATCAGGCCAACAGCACTGACCAGCCCCATCCAGCCGCCAATCATTGCACCGCGGGTGGTCAGGTTTTTCCAGTACATGGAAAGCAGCAGTACCGGGAAGTTACAACTGGCAGCGATGGAGAATGCCAGGCCCACCATGAACGCGATGTTCTGGCTTTCGAACAAAATACCCAAGCCAATCGCCAGCACGCCGAGGATTACGGTAGTGATTTTCGAAACGCGGATTTCATCCTTGTCGTTGGCTTTGCCTTTCTTGATCACACTGGCATACAGGTCATGGGACACCGCCGAAGCACCTGCCAGGGTCAAGCCCGCAACCACGGCCAGGATGGTGGCAAAGGCCACTGCCGAGATAAAGCCCAGGAAGATACTGCCGCCCACTGCATCGGCCAGATGCACGGCCGCCATGTTGTTGCCGCCCAGCAAGGCACCGGCCGCGTCCTTGAAGGCAGGGTTGGTGCTCACCAGCAGAATCGCGCCGAAGCCGATAATGAACGTCAGGATATAGAAGTAGCCGATAAAACCGGTCGCGTAGAGCACGCTTTTACGGGCTTCCTTTGCATCACTGACGGTGAAGAAGCGCATCAGGATATGGGGCAGACCTGCAGTACCGAACATCAGCGCCAGCCCGAGGGAGAATGCCGAAATCGGATCCGTCACCAAGCCACCGGGGCTCATGATCGCCTCGCCTTTAGGGTGAACCTTGACGGCTTCGGCAAACAGCGAGTTGAAGTCAAAGTTAACGTGCTTCATCACCATTACGGCCATGAACGTTGCACCCGACAACAGCAGAACTGCCTTGATGATCTGTACCCAGGTGGTCGCCAGCATGCCGCCGAACAACACGTACAGGCACATCAGGATGCCAACCAGAATCACCGCAACGTGGTAGTCCAGACCGAACAGCAACTGAATCAGCTTGCCCGCCCCCACCATTTGCGCAATCAGATAAAACGCCACCACCACCAGCGAGCCACAGGCCGACAGTGAGCGAATCTGGGCCTGACCCAATCGATAGGAGGCCACATCGGCAAAGGTGTATTTGCCCAGGTTACGCAGACGCTCCGCAATCAGGAACAGAATGATTGGCCAACCCACAAGGAAGCCGATGGAATAGATCAGACCGTCGTAGCCAGAGGTGTAAACCAGCGCGGAAATACCCAGAAAGGAGGCGGCAGACATATAGTCGCCTGCAATCGCCAGGCCGTTCTGGAAACCGGTGATTTTGCCACCGGCAGCATAATAGTCCGCTGCCGATTTATTGCGCTTGGAAGCCCAATAAGTAATGCATAGCGTTGCCCCGACAAACAGGACAAACATAATGATCGCCGAAATGTTCAGCGGCTGTTTTTGAACTTCCCCGGTCAAGGCTTCGGCTGCCCAGACGCCAGGGGCCAGGGCAGCAACGCCCAGTGTTGCCAGTAGACGCCCGATCATTGCCCCGCCTCCTTGAGAATTGCATTGTTCAGGTCATCAAATTCGCCATTGGCCCGGTGCACATAGATGCCAGTCAGAATAAAAGCCGAAACAATCAGCCCCACACCGATAGGTATCCCCCAGGTGATGGACGAACCGGGGCTTAGTTTGGCCCCCATGATGTGTGACCCATAAGCAATCAACAGGATAAAGATGGCGTACAACCCGAGCATGATTGCCGAGAGTATCCAGGCGAAGCGTTCTCTTTTTCTAACCAGCTCCTTGAAGAGCGGACTGTTTTGAATAGAGAGGTAAATGCTGTCGTTCATTATTTTTGTCCTCGCAGCACAGATGAGATGGAACGTTTTCACTATTAGGGGGCTTCAAATTCAATTCCAGACGACTTTAGTAGTAGAGCGCCAGATTCGCTCAAGGCCCCGGTTTCTCTAGTCTGCAAGGACGATGTGCAACCGCGCCGAACCCCGGATATGCAAAAACCGCTTGGTGTAAACACCAAACGGTCTTGTGTGCTGCGAGCTAGACACCTCGTGTTTATTTAGCGGTCCATTCGGCAACTCGCTCAGGGTGCTTGGCGACCCACTCTTTTGCCGCTGCTTCAGGTTTTGCGCCCTCCTGAATGGCCAGCATTACCTCGCCAATCTCGTCTTTGGAGTTCCAGGCAAATTTTTTCAAAAAGGCCGCAACTTCAGGGGCTTTCTTGTCCAGCTCTTTGCTGCCGATGCTGTTGACCGTTTCCGCAGCGCCATACACACCTTTCGGATCATCCAGGAAGCGCAGTTTCCACTTGGCAAACATCCAGTGCGGTACCCAGCCAGTGACGACGATCGGCTCGTTTTTAGCGTAAGCGCGACCCAGCTCCGAGGTCATGGCCGCCCCGGAACTGGCCTGCAGTTTATAGTCCAGCCCGTAGTCCTTGATCGCCTCATCGGTTTTGAGCATGACGCCGGATCCTGCATCAATGCCGACGATTTTCTTTTTATAACCGGCATCGTCCTTGAGGTCGGCAATGGACTTGGCTGCCACATACTCAGGCACGATCAGACCAATTTTTGCGTCTTTAAAATTAGGCCCGTAATCGACAACCTTGTCCTTGTTCTTGGCCCAGTACTCGCCGTGGGTAACCGGCAACCAGGCCGACAACATGGCATCCAGCTTGCCCGTCGCTACGCCCTGCCACATGATCCCGGTGGCGACCGGCATCAGCTTCACGTCATAGCCCAGCTTCTGCTTGATCACTTCAGCCGCTACATGGGTGGTCGCCACGCTGTCGGACCAGCCGTCAACATAGCCAATATTGAGCGTCGGCTTGCTCTGGGCGTTCGCCAGCCCCGCACTCATCGCCAGCACCAAGGCAGCTCCCGCGCTCAAAATTCGTCGCATCTTCATTAGTGATTCCCCGCAGTGCAGGGCCCGACGAGTGCCGGGCCACATCAACTATTTCAGGGCCCGCCCTGCACCCCGACCCAATATGCCCCTCGATAATCAACCCCGCCCGTTCGCCGGCCTGCTCTGACGACGACCCCCAGGCACCCGCTAACGACATCGACCGCACTGCGGCAACAGGAACCCCCATTGAATAGCGGGATGCCATCAAGGGTTACATGTCCAAACTTTACCGGGCGCGCTACGCCCTCCAATTGCAGGTAAGATGCGCGGCTTTGCTCCCATACGGCCTGACCATGTCCGCGACTGCCCGCTCCCCCGTCCTGCCTTATCTGTTCGCCTGTGTACTGGGCGTGTTTGCCATTGCCGGTTTCTGGTACGGCCTTGGCCAACCGGTGATCTTGCCCGATGCCGCCACCCCGACCCACAAACTGCAATGTGCGTCTTACACCCCGTTTGACAAGGATCAGTCGCCGTTCGACCAGCCCTTCGTGCCACGGGTTGAGCGGATGGACGCGGATCTGGCATTGCTGGCCACCCGCTTCGAATGCCTTCGCACCTACTCCCAGACAGGCCTTGAACAACTGCCCGAACTGGCACGCAAGCACGGCTTGAAGCTGATGATGGGGGCGTGGGTGAGCAGCAATGCGCAAGCGACCGCCGAAGAAGTGAAGGCACTGATTGTCTCGGCCAATGCCAACCCGGACGTGGTCACGTCTGTGATCGTCGGCAACGAAGCCTTGCTGCGCAAAGAAGTCACCGCGCCACAACTGGTCAAGCTGATCAATCAGGTCAAAAGCCAGATCAAGCAACCCGTTACCTACGCCGATGTCTGGGAGTTCTGGCTGCAACATCCGGAAATTGCCCCGGCCGTGGACTTCCTGACTATCCATCTACTGCCTTATTGGGAAGATGACCCTGCGGGCATCGACCAGGCAGTGAAGCATGTGGCGCAGATTCGCCAGGTGTTCGGCAACAAGTTCGCGCCCAAAGATATCCTGATTGGCGAAACCGGCTGGCCAAGCGAAGGACGCCAGCGTGAGACCGCCCTGCCGAGCCGGGTCAACGAGGCCAAGTTCATCCGTGGCTTCGTCAATCAAGCGGAACAGAATGGCTGGAAGTACAACCTTATCGAAGCCTTCGACCAGCCCTGGAAGCGTGGCAGCGAAGGCGCTGTCGGCGGCTACTGGGGCTTGTTTGATGCCGATCGCCAGGACAAGGGCATTCTGGCCGGACCTGTGTCCAACCTTCCGCACTGGCCCGTCTGGCTGGGACTTGGTGTGGCACTGTTCTTAAGCACCCTGGTGGTTGGCGGGCGGGCTCGCAGCACTCGCTCTGCCCTGCTGCTGCCGGCCCTGGGCGCTATTGCGGGTTGCAGCGTCGTGGCATGGGCCGAACTGGCTTCGGTCACCAGCCGTTACGCCGGAGAATGGCTATGGGCAGGCATTCTGCTCGGCTTGAATCTCATCGTATTGACCCATGGCGCTTTGGCCCTGGGTCAAAAGGATGGCTGGCGCGAGCGCCTGTTCAATGTGCTGGAACGCCGGGCCGGATGGTGGCTTGCCGCCGCGGGCTTCGCCGGAGCCGTGATGATGCTGGGGCTGGTTTTCGAACCGCGCTATCGCAGCTTCCCGAGTGCTGCACTGCTGCTGCCTGCACTGGTTTACCTGTTGCGTCCGGTACGGGGCCCGCGCCGGGAGCTGGGCCTGCTGGCATTTATCATTGGCGCCGGGATACCGATACAGCTATATCGCGAAGGGCTTGATAATCAACAGGCCTGGGGCTGGGCACTGGTCTGCGTACTGATGGTAGCGGCGCTGTGGCGCAGTCTCAGGATTCGCTGAAAATCTGCAACGGATCGCGGGCAGGCAAGCTTCTACAAAGTGTGCTTGCCCGCGACGGTTCAGGCGCCTAGCGCGCCCTGACCAGGCGCAACCCCGCGATCACCACGGCGAACACCGCCAGGCTGGCGTTATACAGCGCCAGCGCAGGAAACCCGAACAGCAAGGCCAAAACTGCCAGCGCACTGCCAACCCGCCCGCGAACAAAAAATGCGATCACCGAGGTGGCCACAGCTACCCAGCCCAGCACCCGGAAATGAATCAGCCAACCCATATTCGCCCGCAACTGGCACTCCCAGCGCGCCGCCTCTGCAACACAGGTCCCGACCCATTGCGAGTCTTCCATAAAGCCATAGCGCAGGCCATAACTGGCAGCCAGCCAAAGAGCCAGGACGGGAAGCAGCAAGATCAACGGCATACGAGCACGCATAAAAAACTCCAAGAGGCAAAACGGCGCCCAGCTTAATCTCCCCTCTTCTGTATGCAAGCCTTGCAATCAGATATCTGTTCACTAAAGTCATTCAACGTGTATCGTCTGCTAGCTTTTTGCCTGCTCTAAACGGAATCGGGGATTTAATCGTGCTGCTCCATGGCACTTTGACGGTAGCCCTGTGGTCATAGCCTGCGAATCTTCTGCGCACCTTCTTAGGGATAGTCTCCATGCTTCGTTCTCTGCCTTTCGCCGCCTTGCTCTGCGGCCTTTTATTGAGTGCGTCCGCACAGGCGGTCGATGTTGACCCCGCCACCTATGGCTACCCCCTGACCAACCCATTCGAAGCCACAATTGCGACTACACCTCCGGAAATGCGTCCGCTGCTTCCGGACGATGACGATATCAACCAGTCGGATTACAGCCTCAAGCTGCGCCCTGAACGCGAGTTCACCTTGCCCGCCAACTTCTGGGCAGTAAAAAAGCTCTCCTACCGCATGGCCAAACAGGATCATCCGGCCCCGCTGATGTTTCTGATTGCAGGCACCGGCGCGCCCTATGACAGCAGCCTCAACGAGTTCCTGAAAAAGCTCTTCTACAAGGCCGGCTACCATGTGGTGCAACTGTCATCGCCGACCAGCTATGACTTTATGAGCGCCGCCTCACGCTATGCCACCCCGGGCATCAGCCAGTACGATGCCGAAGATTTGTACCGGGTAATGCAGGCCGTGCGTGCGCAGCAGGCTAACGTCCCGGTCACCGACTACTACCTGGCCGGCTACAGCCTGGGAGCGCTGGATGCAGCGTTCGTCAGCCATCTGGATGAGACCCGAAAAACCTTCAACTTCAAAAAAGTGTTGCTGCTTAACCCGCCGGTCAATCACTACACCTCCATCAGCAACCTCGACAAGCTGGTGCAGACCGAGGTTAAAGGCATCAACAACAGCACCACTTTCTATGAATTGCTGCTGAACAAACTGACCCGCTACTTCCAGCAAAAAGGCTATGTCGATATAAATGCCGCCCTGGTCTACGACCTGCAGAACTCCAAGGAACGCCTGACCAACGAACAGATGGCAATGCTGATCGGCACTATGTTCCGCTTCGCATCGGCCGACATCGTGTTCACCTCGGACCTGATCAACCGCCGCGGACTGATTACCCCGCCGAACTATCCGATCACCGAAGGCACCAGCCTCACACCGTTCCTCAAGCGCTCGCTGCAATGCGACTTCGACTGCTATCTCACAGAGCAGGTGATCCCGATGTGGCGCGCCAGGACTGACGGCGGCAGCCTGTTGCAACTGATCGATCAGGTCAGTCTGTACGCGCTCAAGGATTATCTGCAAAACAGCCCGAAGATCTCCGTCATGCATAACGCTGACGACATCATCCTGGGGCCTGGCGATCTTGGATTTTTGCGTAAAACCTTCGGCAATCGCCTGACGGTCTACCCGTATGGTGGCCATTGCGGCAACCTCAACTACCGTGTCAACGCTGACGCTATGCTGGAGTTCTTCCGTGGCTAAACATATTTTGCTTCTCGCCGCCCTGCTCAGCGCCGGCTATGCCCAGGCAGACAACGGCAAGACCCAGACCGAACGCACTCAGGACATCGACGGCTTTACCCAGCCGTTGAAGATGCTGCAGTTCAATCCCGGTCTTGATCAGCGTGAATTTGAACGCGCGACCATGAACGCCCTGAGCGTGTATGACCCGCTGGAGTCCATCAACCGCCGGATTTACCACTTCAACTACCGCTTCGACCAATGGGTCTTCCTGCCAGTGGTTGATGGTTACCGCTATGTCACCCCGAGTTTCCTGCGTACCGGGGTGAGCAACTTTTTCAACAACCTGGGTGATGTACCCAACCTGTTCAACAGCCTGCTGCAACTCAAGGGACATCGCTCCCTGGAGACCACAGGACGCTTGCTGCTGAACACCACGCTGGGCGTGGGCGGCTTGTGGGACCCGGCAACTGCCATGGGCCTGCCACGCCAAAGCGAAGACTTCGGGCAAACCCTGGGCTTTTATGGTGTACCCGGTGGTGCTTACTTGATGCTGCCAATCCTCGGCCCTTCAAACCTGCGTGACACCACGGGCCTGGTGGTTGACTACGGCGTGAATCAGGAAATCAACTTCCTCAACGTGCCTCACGAAAGCACCCGGCATCCGGAAATCTGGGTACTGGGCGCTGTCGACAAGCGCTACAACACCAGCTTCCGCTATGGGCAGTTCGACTCGCCGTTTGAGTACGACAAGTTGCGCTACATCTATACCGAAGCCCGCAAACTGCAGATCGCTGAATAATCAGGTTCACAGGGCTGCATGCCAGTGCAGCCCTGCCCTGAGGTTAAACCCGCAAAAATCGGCATAGCGCTTCGCGCTTGGCCATCGCATCACGCCGCCCAAGCTCAATCAATTCCCGACAATAGCCTGACTCAAACAGCAAGTAGCTCAGCACCCCTGCGCCGCTGGTTTGGGTGGCGCCCGGACCGCGCAAAAACATGCGCAACGCCGACGGCAGTTCATGCCGGTGGCGGGCCGCTATTTCGTCGATCGGCTGACTCGGGGCGATGATCAGCACCTCTACCGGCGCCAGCCCCAGATTGTCTGACTGATGCGGCAACAGGCGGGCGAAGTGGTTCATGCGCTCAAGCAGTTCAATATCACTCTCGAGGCTGTCAATGAAGGTACTGTTGAGCATGTGCCCGCCAATCTGCGCCAGCGTGGGTTGCTGAGCGTTGGAGTAGAGTTGCTGGTCGACTTGCGGGTCAGGCCCGCGCGGATTGCCGCTCACCCCCACCACCAGTACACGACTGGCCCCCAGGTGCAGGGCGGGACTGATGGGCGCAGATTGACGCACCGCGCCGTCACCGAAGTACTCCTGCCCGACCTTGACCGGGGCAAACAATAGCGGGATGGCGGAGCTGGCCAGCAGATGATCCACCGTCAATGCCGTAGGCAAACCAATACGCCGGTGGCGCAACCAGCCATCGATTGCCACCTGCCCTTGATAGAAGGTCACCGCCTGACCCGAGGTATAACCAAACGCCGTCACCGCCACAGCCCGCAACTGCTGCTCGGCAATTGCCTGATCAATCCCGGGGAAATTGATTTTATCGGCAAGCAAACTGCGCAAGGGTGAACTGTTGAGCAAGGCCACGGGAACATGGGAGCCCAGCCCGAGCAGGCTGTGACTCAGAAAGCGTGCAGCCTGGTGGATCACCCCCGGCCAGTCGCTGCGCAACACCAGATGGCTCTCGAAGCCCTGCCAGAACTCAGTCAAGTGCTCGACCGCCCTGGCAAAGTCCAGCGCCCCGCTCGCCAGACTGACCGCATTTATTGCCCCGGCCGAAGTACCGACAATGACCGGGAACGGATTAGCGCAACCGGCAGGCAGCAACTCGGCAATCGCTGCCAGTACGCCAACCTGATAAGCCGCCCGCGCACCGCCTCCGGACAGGATCAGGCCCGTAACCGGAGCCAGCGGCCTCAAGGCAGCTCGCCCTTGCAGCAGACAGGCTCAACGGCGCTTGTCGTAGAGCTTGGGCTCGCCCGGCGGACGGGTTTTGAAGCGTCTATGGGCCCACAGGTATTGTTCCGGACATTCGCGTATCGCGCGCTCGACCCATTGATTGATTCGCAGGCAATCAGCCTCATCGCTTTCTCCGGGGAAATTGCTCAGGGGCGGATGAATCACCAATTTATAACCACTGCCATCCGCCAGTCTCTGCTGAGTAAAGGGCACAACCTGCGCTTTGCCCAATTTGGCGAACTTGCTGGTAGCGGTCACAGTTGCGGCCTGAATCCCGAACAGCGGCACAAAGATACTTTGCTTGGCGCCATAGTCCTGGTCAGGTGCGTACCAGATAGCCCTTCCTGAGCGCAGCAGCTTGAGCATGCCGCGCACATCGTCGCGCTCCACTGCCAGCGAGTCGAGGTTATGTCGCTCACGCCCGCGGCGCTGGATAAAATCGAAGAGCGGGTTTTTGTGTTCGCGGTACATGCCATCAATGGTGTGTTGCTGGCCGAGCAAGGCGGCACCGATTTCCAGTGTGGTGAAGTGGAACGCCATTAAAATAACGCCTTTGCCATCCCGTTGCGCCTGCTTGAGGTGCTCCAGCCCTTCAATATGGGCCAGCCTGGCCAGGCGCGGCCTGGACCACCACCAGCTCATGGCCATTTCAAAGAAAGCGATACCGGTCGAGGCAAAATTGTCTTTGAGCAACTGCTCGCGCTCGGCGGCAGATTTCTCAGGGAAACACAGCTCAAGGTTACGCGCGGCAATGCGCCGACGCTCACCGGCTACCCGATACATCAGGGCACCCAGCACCCGGCCGATGCACAACTGCGCTTTATAGGGCAGTTGCACCACCAGCCACAGCACGCCTAAACCCAGCCACAGCAGCCAGAAACGCGGATGAAAAAAAGCAGCACGAAATTGCGGGCGATCCATTAATGATTCCGGACAGACACATGGCCGACCATTCTACATCGTTCGACCCCGCTTGCGGCCCGCGGGCGATCTCGTTATAAGTCTCAGCACTTTAAGTTACAAGCCGCGTTAAACAGACCATGAGCCCAACCGAATCGCTAGACCAAGCCCCTGTGTTCCAGCTAAAGGGCAGTATGCTCGCCATTACGGTGCTGGAACTGGCCAAAAACAACCTTGAAGCCCTTGATCGCCAACTGGCAGCCAAAGTGGCTCAAGCGCCGAATTTTTTCAGCAACACCCCACTGGTGCTGGCCCTGGACAAACTGCCAGCCGGTGAAGGCGCGATCGATTTGCCCGGGCTGATGCGCGTGTGTCGCCAGCATGGCCTGCGCACCCTGGCCATTCGGGCCAGCCGCATCGAAGACATTGCCGCAGCCATCGCCATCGACCTGCCGGTCTTGCCGCCTTCAGGCGCCCGTGAGCGACCGATCGACCCGGTCGAAGTCGTAGAGCCGAAGAAACCCGAAAAACCGCCTGAACCCGTGATCAAGCCGACCAAGATCATCACCAGCCCGGTACGCGGCGGCCAGACCGTTTATGCAGAAGGCTGTGACCTGGTAGTCATCGCCTCAGTCAGCCCCGGTGCGGAACTTATGGCCGATGGCAACATCCATGTTTACGGGCCAATGCGCGGTCGTGCGCTGGCCGGACATAAAGGCAACACCAAGGCACGGATTTTTTGCCAGCAACTGAGCGCCGAGCTGGTGTCCATTGCCGGCAAGTACAAGGTTTCGGAAGATTTGCGTCGCGACCCCTTGTGGGGTTCAGGGGTGCAAATCAGTCTGTCAAGTGACATGTTGAACATCACCCGTCTTTAACGGATACTCTCGCCATTTTCCAAGCATCTCCAAAGCGTAGGAACTCAGACTCAACCTTGTAGGAAATCAATACTCAGGCAGTGCTTATGCTGTGTAAGCCTGACCCGCAAAGATGACCCACCAGGGCTGCTCACCTGCCGTCGTGTACAGAGATGTTATTCAGGGGCTAAAAAGTCCTTTTTCCTTAGGGGTGAAACACCTTGGCCAAGATTCTAGTGGTTACATCCGGCAAGGGTGGTGTGGGTAAGACCACCACCAGCGCCGCTATCGGTACCGGCCTCGCTCTGCGCGGCCACAAAACAGTGATCGTCGACTTCGACGTCGGCCTGCGTAACCTCGACCTGATCATGGGTTGTGAGCGCCGCGTGGTGTATGACTTCGTTAACGTAGTCAACGGCGAAGCCAACCTGCAACAGGCCCTGATCAAAGACAAGCGTCTGGAAAACCTGTACGTGCTGGCTGCCAGCCAGACACGCGACAAGGATGCCCTGACCAAGGAAGGCGTCGAAAAAGTTCTTATGGAACTTAAAGAGACCTTCGAGTACGTGGTCTGCGACTCACCTGCAGGTATCGAAACCGGTGCTCACCTGGCCATGTACTTCGCCGATGAAGCGATTGTCGTGACTAACCCGGAAGTATCCTCGGTGCGTGACTCCGACCGCATGCTGGGCCTTCTGGCGAGCAAGTCGCGCCGCGCCGAACTGGGCGAAGAGCCGATCAAGGAACACCTGCTGCTGACCCGCTACAACCCTGAGCGTGTAAGCAAAGGCGAAATGCTCGGCGTTGAAGACGTCAAAGAAATTCTGGCCGTGACCCTGCTCGGTGTCATTCCCGAATCCCAGGCAGTACTCAAGGCATCCAACCAGGGCGTGCCCGTGATCCTCGATGATCAGAGTGACGCCGGACAGGCCTACGGCGACGCAGTTGATCGCTTGCTGGGCAAAACCGTGGAGCATCGGTTCCTCGATGCACAGAAGAAGGGATTCTTCGAGCGCCTGTTTGGAGGCAACTAAGCAATGAATATTTTTGACTTCTTTCGTGCCAACAAAAAGGTAAGTACCGCGTCGGTCGCGAAAGAGCGTCTACAGATCATCGTGGCGCACGAACGCGGCCAACGCAGCACCCCGGACTACTTGCCGGCTCTGCAAAAAGAGCTGGTGGAAGTAATCCGCAAGTACGTCAATATCGAGTCCGATCAAGTACAGGTTGCGCTGGAAAACCAGGGCAGCTGCTCGATTCTGGAACTCAACATCACGCTGCCAGATCGTTAATCAATCCGGCTGAAACCACGGCGACCTGGAAGTTTCTCTGCAAAGGGAAACATCCAGGTCGCCGTTGGCGTTTGTTAAGAGGCTGTTTTAATGCCGTTGTCGAACATCCACATTATCCATCAGGACGCTGGCGTTCTGGTCGTCAACAAGCCGACCCTACTTCTCTCCGTGCCAGGCCGGGCTGAAGACAACAAAGACTGTCTGATCACCCGCCTGCAAGAGAACGGCTATCCCGAGGCGCGCATCGTCCATCGCCTGGACTGGGAAACCTCGGGGATCATTTTGCTGGCCCGTGATGCCGATACCCATCGCGAGTTGTCGCGACAGTTTCACGACCGCGAAACCGAAAAAGTCTACACCGCGCTGGCCTGGGGTCAGCCCGAACTGGACAGCGGCAGCATTGACTTGCCATTGCGTTACGACCCGCCGACCAAACCCCGGCATGTGGTCGACCACGAGTTCGGCAAAAACGCCCTGACTTTCTGGAAAGTGCTGGAGCGATGCGGCGACTACTGCCGGGTTGAACTGACGCCGATCACCGGTCGCTCGCACCAGTTGCGCGTGCATATGCTGTCTATCGGCCACCCGTTGCTGGGCGACGGCCTGTACGCCCACCCCCAGGCGCTGGCAGCCTGGCCGCGCCTGTGTCTGCACGCCAGCATGCTTAGCTTCACCCACCCGCAAACGGGCGAGCGCCTGCGCTTTGAGTGCCCGGCACCTTTCTGACCGATGATGCAATCGCCGGCAAGCCGGCTCCCACAGGTGGTGTCGGCCTACCAAAAGCAACTCATTGCGGGAGCTGGCTTGCCAGCGATTCAGGCGGCGCGTCCTGCCTGAAAACAAGGTAACGCCATCACACCCAGGCCTGCGCCCAAAGAGCCCCGCGCAGGTTTTTACACAGCAACAAATCTTCTGATCAATGCGCTAAACTCGCGGCCTTGCTGTCTGGAGTAACTTATGCGCGAAGAGTTGAACCAAGGCCTGATCGACTTTCTGAAGGCCTCCCCTACCCCGTTCCATGCCACTGCCAGTCTTGTTCAGCGTCTGGAGGCCGCCGGTTATCAGCGCCTCGACGAACGCGAAACCTGGTTCACCGAAGCCAACGGTCGCTATTACGTCACCCGCAATGACTCTTCCATTGTTGCTTTCAAGCTGGGTCGCCACTCGCCCCTGCAAGGTGGCATCCGCATGGTGGGTGCACACACAGACAGCCCGTGCCTGCGGGTCAAGCCACAACCGGAATTACAGCGCCAGGGCTTCTGGCAACTGGGCGTCGAAGTCTACGGCGGTGCCTTGCTGGCCCCCTGGTTCGACCGCGACCTGTCGTTGGCCGGGCGCGTCACCTTCCGCCGCGATGGCAAGGTCGAAAGCCAGCTGATCGACTTCCGCGCGCCTATCGCCACCATCCCCAACCTGGCCATCCATCTTAATCGCACCGCCAACGAAGGCTGGGCGATCAACCCGCAGACCGAACTGCCGCCGATTCTGGCCCAGGTTGCAGGGGATGAGCGCGCAGACTTCCGCGCCCTGCTCACTGATCAACTGTCCCGCGAGCACGGCCTGAACGCTGACGTGGTGCTGGATTACGAGCTGAGTTTCTACGACACCCAAAGTGCTGCGGTCATCGGCCTCAACGGCGATTTCATTGCCGGTGCACGCCTGGACAACCTGCTGTCGTGCTACGCAGGCCTGCAAGCCCTGCTCAACACCGAAACCGAAGAAAGCTGCCTGTTTGTGGCCAACGACCACGAAGAAGTCGGCTCGTGTTCGGCCTGCGGTGCCGACGGTCCGATGCTGGAACAAATCCTCCAGCGCCTGCTGCCTGAAGGTGACGAGTACGTACGCACCATTCAGAAATCGCTGCTGGTTTCGGCTGACAACGCCCACGGCGTGCACCCGAACTACGCCGACAAACACGACGCCAACCACGGCCCGAAACTGAATGCCGGACCGGTGATCAAGGTCAACAGCAACCAGCGCTACGCCACCAACAGCGAGACAGCCGGGTTCTTCCGTCATCTGTGCATGGCCGAAGAAGTGCCGGTACAAAGTTTCGTAGTGCGCAGCGACATGGGCTGCGGCTCGACCATTGGCCCGATTACCGCTAGCCATTTGGGTGTTCGCACCGTGGACATCGGCCTGCCGACATTCGCCATGCACTCCATTCGCGAACTGGCGGGCAGCCATGACCTGGCACACCTGGTCAAAGTGTTGAGCGCGTTTTACGCCAGTAACCAACTGCCATAAGAACTGCCCCGCAGGAGCGGGCTTGTCTGGCGATGATCTCGAGAGCGACGTGTTTAACCTGTAAGCACGTATTCTCGTAAACCATCATCGCCAGACAAGCTCGCGCCTACAAAGGCAGGGTGCATGATGTGAGCATCATGCACCCTGGGGCAGTTGATTCATTTTTGATATATGTCACCGCACTTTCCGGGAAAGCGACCTAGACTCATGGGCATTAATTCCTTCAGGTCATTACCCATGATTGAGCTGTCCGCGTTTCACTCCATGATGATTCCAATTGTCTGCGGCATGCTGTTGCTGACCATTGGCTTCACCCTCCGTGACCGGCCCAGCGGCGTCGGCGTATTGATGATCTGGTGCGGCATGCTGCTGATTTTCGGCACTATCATCTTCAAGATTGTGGCCAAGCTCAACGAATCCTCGCTCTGACTTTTACCCTAGATCCGCGATCACTGATTTATACAAATGAATGATTGCGGGCCCTAGCGTACACTCGGCAAATCCGCACCCCTCGAGGTTGATCGCCCAGTGTTTCTTCGTCTTTTAGCCCTGCCCTATTGCCTGCTTGTCTGCTTGCTGACCCTGCTGCCCATGTCTTCGGCCCAGGCCGCCGGCATCACCAGCCTGCTCGGCAGTTCAGATAAAACCCAGGCGCAACCGACCGAGCCGCTGGGCCAGTCGCTGGACGAGGTGATCAAAAATCTCGAAAACGACCAGCAGCGCAGCAAGTTGCTGACTGACCTGAAAAAACTGCGCGACGCCACAAAAAAAGCCCAGCCCGAAGCTGAAATCGGCGTTCTGGGCCTGATCGGCAGCACCCTTTCAGACCTTGAAAAACAGTTCTCGGGCGCAGACAGCCCCACCTCTCGCTGGTCCAGGGAAATTGGCCTGGCCAAGGACGAACTGGTGGCCTTGATGCTGCCGGCAAGTCAGTGGCTGCCGATCATTTTTGCCTTCGCCTTGATCATCATGGTCTGGAGCTTGCTGGCAGCCCTGCTGATCTGGGTCAGCCACCGCGTACGCCTGCGTTTTGGCCTGAGCGAAGAACTGCCGCAACATCCCAAGGCTGTGGACATGCTGCGCTTTGCCCTGCGCAAACTGGGGCCGTGGCTGGTGGCGCTGGTGATCACGGTTTACGGCAGTTACGCCCTGCCGTCTTCGCTGGGTAAAGACCTGGCCATGGTGCTGGCCTACGCACTGGTGATCGGCACCTGCTTCTCGGCCATTTGCGTCATCGCCTTCTCGCTGCTGGACGGACCGCACCGCCATCGCGCCTTGCATATTCTGCGGCATCAGGCCTTTCGCCCGCTGTGGTGGATCGGCAGCTTCGCGGCCTTTGGCGAAGCCCTGAGCGACCCGCGACTGGTGGCCACCCTCGGCGTGCACCTGGCCCACACGGCCGCCACCTTTGCCAATGTGATGGCGGCACTGTCCACCGGTTTGTTCATCATCCGTTTCCGCCGGCCCATTGCCCACTTGATCCGCAATCAGCCATTGTCCCGGCGCCTGACCCGGCGCGCCTTGAGCGACAGCATCGAGATACTCGGTACTTACTGGTATATCGCGGCGCTGATCCTGGTGGGCATTTCTCTGTTCGCGACCTTTCTGTCAGCAGGCGATACCAGTACCGCACTGCGCCAGTCACTGATCTGCACGGTGCTGGTGGTGTTGTGCATGGTCATCAACGGGCTGGTACGACGGCATTCGCAAAGGCCCCAGCGCGGGCACAAACGCCACGCACTGTATTCCGAGCGCCTGAAAAGCTTCATCTACACCCTGGCGCATCTGGTGGTGTGGCTGGTCTTCATCGAGCTGGGACTGCGGGTGTGGGGTTTGTCACTGATCAGCTTTACCGAAGGTGAAGGACATGAGATCAGCGTCAAACTGTTCGGCCTTGCCGGCACGTTACTGTTTGCCTGGCTGATCTGGATTCTCTCCGACACCGCGATCCACCATGCCCTGACCCGCTCACGCAAAGGCCTGGCCAATGCGCGTGCGCAAACCATGATGCCGCTGATCCGCAACGTTCTGTTTGCGACAATTGCCATCATTGCCCTGATCGTCGCCCTGGCCAACATGGGCATGAACGTCACCCCCCTGCTGGCTGGTGCGGGTGTGATCGGTCTGGCCATTGGTTTCGGTGCACAGTCACTGGTAGCCGACCTGATTACCGGTCTGTTCATCATCATCGAGGACTCGCTGGCCATCGACGATTACGTGGATGTCGGCGGGCATCTGGGTACGGTTGAAGGCCTGACGATCCGTACCGTGCGCCTGCGGGACATCGACGGCATCGTGCACACCATTCCGTTCAGCGAAATCAAAAGCATCAAGAACTACTCCCGTGAATTCGGCTACGCGATCTTCCGTGTGGCGATCCCCTACAACATGGAAATCGACGATGCGATCAAGCTGATGCGCGAGGTCGGTCAAAAGATGCGCACCGATCCGCTGCAGCGCCGCAACATCTGGTCGCCGCTTGAGATTCAGGGGGTTGAAAGTTTTGAATCGGGCAGCGCGATTTTGCGCGCCCGCTTCAAGACTGCGCCGATCAAGCAATGGGAAGTGTCGCGGGCGTTCAACCTGTCACTCAAACGCCATCTGGACGAAGCCGGACTGGACCTGGCCACACCGCGCCTGAGCGTACAGGTGGTGACGGCCGGCAGCGGCATATTGCAGAAGGATTGATCCATACACCAACCCGGTAACCGGTCGACGCTCGCTTGCAGATCCTGTGGGAGCTGGCTTGCCAGCGATGAAATCCAGCGAATGCCATCGCGAGACAAGCTCGCTCCTACAGAGTGCGGGGCGTCGCTTGCAGATCCTGTGGGAGCTGGCTTGCCAGCGATGGGATTCAGCAGATGCCATCGCAAGGCAAGCTCGCTCCTGCAGAGTGCGGGGTGTCGCTTGTAGCTCCTGTGGGAGCTGGCTTGCCAGCGATGGAATCCAGCGAATGCCATCGCGAGGCAAGCTCGCTCCTGCAGAGTGCGGGGCGTCGCTTGCAGACGCCTGTGGGAGCAGGCTTGCCAGCGATGGGATTCAGCGGTTGCCATCGCAAGGCAAGCTCGCTCCTGCAGAGTGCGGGGTGTCGCTTGTAGCTCCTGTGGGAGCTGGCTTGCCAGCGATGAAATCCAGCGAATGCCATCGCGAGGCAAGCTCGCTCCTGCAGAGTGCGGGGCGTCGCTTGCAGATCCTGTGGGAGCTGGCTTGCCAGCGATGGAATCCAGCGAATGCCATCGCGAGGCAAGCTCGCTCCTGCAGAGTGCGGGGCGTCGCTTGCAGATCCTGTGGGAGCTGGCTTGCCAGCGATGGGATTCAGCGGTTGCCATCGCGAGACAAGCTCGCTCCTACAGAGTGCGGGGTGTCGCTTGCAGATCCTGTGGAAGCTGGCTTGCCAGCGATGGGATTCAGCGGTTGCCATCGCGAGGCAAGCTCATTCGGGGTTCAACGTTCGGCGACGTCCACTCCGATATGAATTGCATCATGTCGCCAGTACTCCAGATCGCAGTCGATCAGACGCTCGTGCTGGTCGTAATTGATCCGGGCAATTCTCAGGCCCGGACTGCCCGCAGATACTTTGAGCGTGGCCGCAGCTTCCAGTGGCAATGCGGTGGGCACTATCTCAAATCGCACCCGACCGTAATGCAAGTCGTAATGCCGGGCATACAGCTCGGTGATCGACTGCGTGAGGTCATACGCCAGGATCTGCGGGAAGTATTGCGGGTTCAGGTAGTGCTCTACATACAACACCTGGCGACCATCAATCCGCCGCCCCCGACATATGCGGATCACGCTGGACAGCGCCGGCAGTTGCAGGCGCTCACACACCGCAGCAGAAGCCGGCTGCAAACGCGCCGAAATCACCTCGGTGGTCGGCACCCTGCCCTGGGCACTGACCATGGCGTGAAAGTGACTGCGCTGCATAAGGTTGTAGGCCAGGCGCGGCGGCGACACAAACCAGCCACGCCGTTCCTCACGATAGACCAGGCCCTGGGATTCGAGCTGTAACAACGCCTCGCGCACGGTGACCCGGGTGGTGGCAAACAAATCACTGAGTTTGCGCTCCGCCGGCAGCTGGCTGCCACACGCCAGCAGGCCGTGTTCAATTTGCTCTTGCAGCGCGCGGCCGATCGCTGTCACCGCTTTGGGTGCACCCTCTCGCATCAATGTTACCTATCTGGACTAGTCCAGCACCAAATGTGGGCAGGCTTGGCCTGCGAAACCATCAACTCTTGAAGCTAGCAGCCTAGGCAGTGCAGATGACTGTTGGATGACACTCACCTTCAGTTTATCCGCCAAGGCCATACCATCCGGGGCTTTAGCCATGGTCTACGCTAAGCCGGTGCCTCAGGAAGGGTCATTAAATCGAGTTGCACAATCAATGCCGACATCAAAGTGTCATGACTGCCCCTTAACTTGGCTCAGGTATTGCTGACCTAGACCAACCCACCGCAAAAGAGCAATAAAACCCAGCGTTGAAAACGCCCAAGGAGCTTCGGATGAAACAGTTTTTCCTGGCATCACTGTTAGGCACCAGCATCGCCCTATGCACTTCGGCCATGGCTGGCGATGTGGACTTGAAAACCCTCGAAGCCGCTGCCAGGGCCGAAGGGGCAGTCAACAGTGTCGGCATGCCCGATGACTGGGCCAACTGGAAAGGCACTTGGGCTGACCTGAACAAGCTGTATGGCCTCAAGCATATCGACACCGACATGAGTTCGGCCCAGGAAGTGGCCAAGTTCGATGCTGAAAAAGACAATGCCAGCGCCGATATCGGTGACGTCGGCGCTGCCTTCGGCCCCATTGCCGTGGCCAAGGGCGTGACCCAGCCGTACAAGCCGACTACCTGGGAGCAGATCCCCGAGTGGGCCAAGGACAAGGACGGCAACTGGGCCCTGGCGTATACCGGCACCATCGCGTTCATCATCAACAAAAAACTGCTGCATGGCTCCGAAGCCCCCACCAAGTGGTCCGACCTGAAGACCGGCAAATACAAAGTCTCCATCGGTGACGTCAGCACCGCAGCCCAGGCGGCAAACGGTGTACTGGCTGCAGCCCTGGCCAACGGCGGGGATGAAAAAAACATTCAGCCTGCCTTGCTGATGTTTGCCGACATTGCCAAGCAAGGTCGCCTGTCGCTGGCCAACCCGACCATCGCCACCATGGAGAAAGGCGAAGTGGAAGTGGGCGTGGTCTGGGATTTCAACGGTCTGAGCTACCGCGACAAGATGGTCAAGCCGGATGACTACATTGTGCTGATCCCTTCTGATGGCTCGGTGATTTCCGGCTACACCACCATCATCAACAAGTACGCCAAGCATCCGAATGCCGCCAAGCTGACCCGGGAATTCATTTTCAGCGATGCCGGCCAGACCAATCTGGCGCGGGGCAATGCACGGCCGATTCGCGCCGAGCACCTGAAGCTGCCGGCTGAGGTCCAGGCCAAGTTGCTGCCTAACGAGCAGTACAAAACCGTGACTCCGATCAAAGACCCCGCCGCATGGGAAAAAACCTCCAAGGCGCTGCCACAGCAGTGGCAGGAAGAAGTCATTATCAATATGCAGTAACCCTGCAGCTTTGATCTGTGCAGGAGCGAGCTTGCTCACGAGCTCTTTCAACGCAACAACGTAAAGCTCGCGAGCAAGCTCGCTCCTACAGGTTTTGTGGAGTCGTCGTACATGAAACACAACGTCATCCTGGTTGTACTCGACGGCCTGAACTATGAGGTCGCCCGCCTGGCCATGGGGCATTTACAGGCCTATGTCGGGGCAGGACGCGCCGCCCTTTATAAACTCACCTGCGAACTGCCTGCTCTGTCGCGGCCGCTCTATGAGTGCATCCTCACCGGGGTGCCACCCATTGCAAGCGGCATCGTGCACAACAATGTGTCGCGCCTGTCCAGTCAACGCAGCGTGTTCCATTACGCCCGTGAAGGTGGACTGACCACCGCAGCGGCGGCCTATCACTGGGTCAGTGAACTGTATAACCGCTCGCCCTTCGTGATCGCGCGCGACCGTCATACCCGGGGCGCCGATTTGCCGATCCAGCACGGGCATTTCTACTGGAGCGACCATTACCCCGACTCCCACCTGTTCGCCGACGCTGAAAGCCTGCGTCTTGAGTGTTCACCGAATTTTCTGCTGGTCCACCCCATGAATATCGACGACGCCGGGCACAAGCACGGTCTCGACACCCCGCAATACCGCAACAGTGCCCGCTCGGCCGACATCATTCTGGCCGACTACCTGCAAGGCTGGCTTGAGGCCGGCTATCAGGTACTGGTCACCGCCGACCATGGCATGAACAACGACCGCTCGCACAACGGCATCTTGCCCGAAGAGCGGGAGGTACCGCTGTTCGTGCTCGGCGAGGCGTTCAGCCTGAACCCGGATGTCACGCCCGGGCAGACAGAGCTGTGCGGCACCATCTGCGAACTGCTGGGGGTTACCCATGACAAACCGGTCTGCCGCGACTTGCTGAGGCCCACAGCATGAGCCGGGGTAAATGGCTGGCGCTGTTGTGCTTGGTACCCTTCGCAGTATTTTTTTTCGTATTTCAAATCGCTCCGCTGCTGTGGGTACTGATTCACAGCGTGCAATCGCAGGACAGCGGCTGGGGCCTGGCCAACTTCAACAAGATTTTCAACTCGAAGTTCTACTTGCAAGCCATCCAGCACAGTCTGGAAATCAGTTTCTGGTCCAGCCTGTTCGGCATCGTGATCGCCGTTCTGGGCAGTTACTCGCTGCGCAAGGTGGACTCGCGGCTGCGCAACTTCGTCAACGCATTCGCCAACATGACCAGCAACTTTTCAGGGGTGCCGCTGGCTTTCGCATTCATCATTTTGCTGGGCTTCAACGGCAGCATAACGATCATGCTCAAACAGGCGGGGATCATCGAGGATTTCAACCTCTATTCCAAAACCGGCCTGATCATTCTGTACACCTATTTCCAGATCCCCCTCGGCGTATTGCTGCTGTATCCGGCGTTTGATGCCCTGCGCGAAGACTGGCGCGAATCGGCTTCATTGCTGGGCGCCAGCAGCTGGCAATTCTGGCGGCATATCGGCCTGCCGGTACTGACTCCGGCCCTGCTCGGCACCTTTGTCATTCTGCTGGCCAACGCCCTTGGCGCCTATGCCACGGTCTACGCCCTGACCACCGGCAACTTCAACGTATTGCCAATCCGGATTGCGGCAATGGTCTCGGGCGACATCAGCCTTGATCCCAACATGGCCAGCGCCCTGGCGGTGATTCTGGTGGGGTTGATGACTCTGGTAACCCTGGTGCATCAGTGGCTGTTAAAGAGGAGCTACCATGTCGCGCGCTGAATCCGCCCCGGCCAGCCTTTACCACCGCAGCGTGGTGTATGTGCTGCTGCTCATTCTGATCCTGCCGCTGGCCGGCACCCTGATTTACTCCATCGCCAGCAGTTGGTCGGCGACCGTATTGCCCAGCGGTTTCACCTTCAAGTGGTACAACCAGCTATGGGGCGATCCGCGTTTTCTGGCGGCCTTCGGCCAGTCACTGCTGGTCTGCGTGGCAGCGCTGGTGCTGTCGGTGATCCTGATTTTGCCGTTGCTGTTTGTGGTGCATTACCACTTCCCCAAACTCGACGCGCTGATGAACATCCTGATCCTGCTGCCCTTCGCCGTACCACCGGTGGTGTCATCGGTGGGCCTGCTGCAACTCTATGGCTCGGGCCCGCTCGCCATGGTCGGTACGCCGTGGATTCTGATTGGCTGCTACTTCACCGTGGCGCTGCCGTTCATGTACCGGGCAATCACCAACAACCTGCAGGCGATTAATCTGCGTGACCTGATGGATGCCGCCCAACTGCTCGGCGCCAGCACCTGGCAGGCCGCCTTCCTGGTGGTTCTGCCCAACTTGCGTAAAGGCCTGATGGTGGCCCTGCTGCTGTCGTTCTCGTTCCTGTTCGGCGAGTTTGTGTTTGCCAATATTCTGGTGGGCACCCGCTACGAAACCCTGCAGGTGTTCTTGAACAACATGCGTAACAGCAGTGGTCACTTCACCAGTGCGCTGGTGATCTCCTACTTCCTCTTTGTACTGGTGCTGACCTGGGTTGCCACCTTCCTGAACAAGGACAAAAGCCAATGAGCTTCGTCAGCGTTGAACACCTGCAGAAATCCTATTCCGGCACCCCGGTCTTCAGCGATATCAATTGCAGCATCGCCAAAGGCGAGTTCGTCACCCTGCTCGGCCCCTCGGGCTGCGGCAAGTCCACGCTGCTGCGCTGCATCGCCGGGCTTACCCCGGTGGACGGCGGCCGGATCCTCCTCGATGGCGAGGACATTGTGCCGCTGAGCCCGCAAAAGCGCGGGATCGGCATGGTGTTCCAGAGTTATGCCCTGTTCCCCAACATGACCGTCGAGCAAAACGTGGCGTTTGGCTTGCGCATGCAAAAAGTCAAACCCGATGACAGCCACAAACGCGTGGCCGAGGTGTTGCAACTGGTGGAGCTCAATGACTTCGCCAAGCGCTATCCCCATCAGCTGTCAGGCGGCCAGTGCCAGCGTGTGGCCCTGGCCCGCTCGCTGGTCACCCGCCCTCGCCTGTTGCTGCTGGATGAGCCGCTGTCGGCGCTGGACGCTCGTATTCGCAAGCACCTGCGTGAGCAGATCCGCAACATTCAGCGCGAGCTGGGGCTGACCACCATTTTCGTCACCCACGACCAGGAAGAAGCGCTGGTCATGAGTGACCGCATCTTTTTGATGAACCAGGGGCGCATTGTGCAGAGCGGCAATGCGCAAACCCTGTACGCCGCGCCGGTGGATGTATTCGCCGCCGGGTTTATCGGCAACTACAACCTGCTGGACGCCGACACTGCCAGCCGCCTGCTGCAGCGTCCGGTCAACAGCCGCATCGCCATACGCCCGGAAACCCTGGGCCTGAGCCTGCAAGGCGAGGCAGACACCCTTATCCGCAACCACAGCCTGTTGGGCAATGTGATTCGCTATCGCGTAGAGGTCCGCGGCGTGGAATTGATCGTTGACGTGCTCAACCGCTCTCCCGCAGATCTGTATCCGGATGGTCAGCGCGTGGCATTGTCCATCGATAGCAGCACCCTTTGTGAGGTAGCCTGATGCCTTTAAACACTTTGAAGAGAGAGTTGCGCTGATGGCCCTGGCAATTTTTGATCTGGACGAAACCCTGATTCACGGCGACTGCGCCACCTTGTGGAGCGAGCAGATGGGCCGCCTGGGCTGGGTCGATCCGCAGTCGTTCATGCAGCGCAACAACCAACTGATGGAGGCCTATGGCCAGGGCAAACTGGCGATGGAGGACTTCATGGACTTTAGCCTGGAGCCGTTGATAGGTCGCACTCCCGAAGAAGTCGCGCACTTGGTCGGGCCCTGGGTTGAGGACTACATCGAGCCGATCATCTTCAGCGACGCAACTAAAACCATTGCTGCACATCGCAAGGCCGGTGACCGGATTCTGGTGATCTCGGCCTCGGGCACACACCTGGTCAAACCCATTGCCGAGCGGCTGGGAATCGATGAAGTGCTCGGGATCGAGCTTGAAGTAAAGGGTGGCATCTATACGGGCAAAACCCTGGGCACCCTGACTTACCGCGAAGGCAAGATCACCCGCTTGCTTGAATGGCTGGACGCCGAAGAAGAAAACCTCGAAGGCGCGAGCTTCTACTCCGATTCACGCAACGACTTGCCGCTGTTGCTCAAGGTCGATCACCCGCACGCGGTCAACCCCGACCCGGTGCTACGAGCACATGCAGAAGAGGCCGGGTGGCCGGTCCATCACTGGAAATAACCCTCCCTCCTGCAGGAGCGAGCGTGCCCACGGGCTCTTCGTGGGCGTTTTGAGCAGCTCGCTCCTGCAGAGAAGAAAAGGCGGTTTAGATCAGACTCGGGTCTATGACCACCACCAGCTTGCCCGATACCTGATTGCTGGCCAATTCGGCATACGCCTGCTGGGCCTCTTCCATCGGGTAAGCCCTGGCCAATTGCGGGCTTAGACGACCTTCGCTAAACAATGGCCATACCTGCTGGTTCAGATCGCTGAGCAAGTCAGCCTTGAACTGATCGTCTCGAGTGCGCAGGGTCGAACCCAGCAACTGGATGCGTTTGCCCAGCACCAGGGCCAGATCCAGCTCGGCCTTGCGACCGCCCATCAAACCGATCAGCACCCAGCGTCCGTCCAGGGCCAGCAGTTTGAGGTTGGATTCGGCGTAGTTGGCACCCACCGGGTCCAGTACCACATCGAACGGCCCAAAGGCTTTCAACCCCTCAAGCCCATCGGCCCGAAGCACACCGCCCTGGGCTCCCAGCGCCTCGCAGTAGGCCAGTCGCTCAGCGGAACCGACGCTCACCCAGCACGGGCTGCCAAACGCCTTGCACAGCTGAATGGCCGCTGAACCAACACCACTCGCACCGGCGTGCAATAACACTTTCTCTCCCGGCTTGAGACCCGCCAGTTGAAACAGGTTCAGCCACGCAGTGCTGTACACCTCAGGCAATGCTGCCGCCTGCGCCAGTGACAATCCATCAGGCACCGGCAGGGCGTGACGGGCATCCACGACCACTTCCTGGGCCATGCCGCCGCCGGCCAACAGGGCACAAACCCGGTCACCGACTTGCCACGAAGAACCGGGGCCAACTTCACTGACCACCCCCGAACACTCAAGGCCCAGAAACTGACTGGCGCCAGGCGGCGGCGGATACATCCCCGCGCTTTGCAGCAAGTCGGCCCGATTGAGGCCCGCTGCCGCCACGCGAATCCGAATTTGCCCTACATCACAGGTGGGGCTTGGCTCTTCAACCCACTTCACTTGACCTTCAACGCCTTGCAATGCTTTCACAGTGCCTCCATAGTGAGTCTGGACTGAGCCCGGCGCTGTTGCACCGGGCTTCTTGCATTATGCGGCCGGTCCTTAACGGAACCGGCGACTTCAAAGACGGCCTAATATGCGTTATCAATTGCCCCCGCGTCGAATCAGCATGAAGCATTTATTCCCTAGCACCGCACTTGCCCTATTCATTGGCCTGGGCGTATTGCCGTTTTCGGCCAATACGTTCGCCGCTAACAGTTGGGATAACCTTCAGCCCGATCGTGATGAGGTAATTGCCAGTCTTAACGTCGTTGAGCTGCTCAAACGCCATCATTACAGCAAGCCGCCTCTGGATGATGCGCGTTCCGCGATTATCTATGACAGCTATCTGAAGCTGCTCGACCCTTCACGCAGTTACTTCCTGGCCAGCGATATTACCGAGTTCGACAAATGGAAATTCCAGTTTGACGACTTCCTCAAAAGCGGCGACCTGAACCCCGGCTTCATCATCTACAAGCGCTACCTGGATCGTGTTAAATCGCGTCTGGACTTCGCACTTGCCGAGCTGAACAAGGGTGTTGATTCGTTCGACTTCAACGCCAAGGAAACCTTGCAGATCGACCGCAAGGACGCTCCATGGCTCAAGACCGAAGCCGAGCTCGATGACCTGTGGCGCAAACGCATCAAGGACGAAGTCCTGCGCCTGAAGATCGCCGGCAAAGAGCCTGCGAAAATTCAGGAACTGCTGACCAAGCGCTACAAGAACCAGCTGTCGCGCCTGGATCAGACCCGCAGTGAAGACATCTTCCAGGCCTACATCAACACCTTCGCCATGTCTTACGATCCGCACACCAACTATCTGTCACCGGATAACGCGGAAAACTTCGACATCAACATGAGCCTGTCGCTGGAAGGCATTGGCGCCGTGTTGCAGAGCGATAACGACCAGGTGAAAATCGTGCGTCTGGTGCCCGCGGGCCCTGCCGACAAAACCAAGCAGGTGGCTCCGGCCGACAAGATCATCGGTGTCGCCCAAGGCGATAAAGAGATGGTCGATGTCATTGGCTGGCGCCTGGACGAAGTGGTCAAACTGATTCGTGGCCCTAAAGGCTCCGTGGTCCGCCTGGAAGTGATTCCGGCGAGCAACGCGCCAAATGACCAGACCAGCAAGATTGTGTCCATTACCCGCGAAGCGGTGAAACTTGAAGAGCAGGCGGCGAAAAAGTCGATCCTGAACCTCAAGCAGGATGGCAAGAACTACAAGCTGGGGGTCATTGAAATTCCAGCCTTCTACCTGGACTTCAAAGCCTTCCGTGCGGGCGACCCGAACTACAAGAGCACCACCCGCGACGTTAAAAAACTGCTGACCGAGTTGCAGAAAGAAAAAGTCGATGGCGTGATCATCGACCTGCGCAACAACGGCGGTGGTTCGCTGCAGGAAGCTACCGAGCTGACCAGCCTGTTTATCGACAAAGGGCCAACGGTGCTGGTGCGTAATGCCGACGGCAAGGTGGACGTCCTTGAAGACGAAAATCCGGGCGCCTTCTACAAAGGCCCGATGGCGTTGCTGGTCAATCGCCTGTCGGCTTCGGCCTCGGAGATTTTCGCCGGTGCCATGCAGGACTACCATCGTGCGCTGATTATCGGCGGTCAAACGTTCGGCAAAGGGACGGTGCAAACCATCCAGCCGCTGAACCATGGCGAGCTGAAACTGACCCTGGCCAAGTTCTACCGGGTTTCCGGCCAGAGCACCCAGCATCAGGGGGTACTGCCTGACGTGGCCTTCCCGTCGATAATCGACACCAAGGAAATTGGCGAAAGCGCTCTGCCTGAAGCGATGCCGTGGGACACCATTCGTCCTGCCATCAAGCCGGCTGTTGACCCGTTCAAACCCTACATTGATCAGCTCAAAGCCGAGCACGATGCACGGGTGGCCAAAGATGCCGAGTTCATCTTCATTCGCGACAAGCTGGCCCTGGCCGATAAATTGATGGCCGAGAAAACCGTCAGCCTGAACGAAGCCGAACGTCGTGCCCAGCACGCCGATATCGATGCCAAGCAGCTGGTGATGGAGAACGCCCGTCGCAAGGCCAAAGGCGAAGCGCCACTCAAGGAAATGAAGAAAGAAGACGAAGATGCATTGCCGGTTGAACCTGAAAAGACCAAACCGGAAGACGACGCCTACCTGAGTGAGACCGGGCGGATTCTGCTGGACTACCTCAAGCTCAGCTCGCAGGTAGCCAAGAAATAAAACCCGCCACACAGCTGCAGGAGCGCGCTCCTGCAGGGCGGGGACAACGATGTAAAAAGGGCGGACCGCATAACACGGCCCGCCCTTTTTATTGGCAAAAATATACCCTAAGGCTGGTAGTGCCTGGCCAGTTGCGGATCAGGCAATAAACCAGGCCCACCCCGCTGATACAACTCAGCCAGTTTAAGGGTGGCCAGTGGATGCCCGGCCTTGGCCGCCATCGCCCACCAGCGCGCCGCTTCTGATGCATCCGGGCGGTTAGCGGTGGTACCCGCCAGGCTGAACACCCCTAGCTGGTACGCCGCCTTGGCATCACCGCCCTGAGCCGCCAGGCGCAACAAGCGCACGCCCTCCTCTCGAGCCCCCAGCCCCTGGCCGCGAAAAGCCAGGATATGGCCATAGAAGCTTTGAGCCCCGGTATCCCCCAGGTTGGACATCCGTGCAAACTGCCCCTCCATCCAGCCCCAGATGCGCGGCTGACGCACACACCAGGACTGGTGGAACAACTTGCGGGCAACCCCGTAGCCCAGACGTGCCTTGAGCCGACCTAGCACTCAGGCCTCCTCATGTTCGTAAGTGTATTCAAACACTCGAACCACTTCAGACGCGTGCCACGACGCGGCAGCAACACCATCCGGCGGCCCGGCAAAGCGACCCAGGCGCTCCACGCACTCAAAAAAACCGGTGCGGGGCAAACGACTGGCACCCTGGCTGATCACCAGTGAACTGCGTAACGGCTGATCAGCCTTGGCATCCATTGCCGCCAGATGTTCAAGGGCGGCAGTCAGCGTCAACATCGCCGGGCTCGGTAACTGCAAACGCTCCAGCAATGCACGGTAAGTCAGCAAGTGGCGTTGTTGACGTGCTTTATCAAGCTCAGCCAGTAACCCATCCCAGTGTTGACGACTGATGCGTACATTCATGATGTTTCCCTCCAGCCCGGAACACCCATCTCCCAGGCCAAGCTGCGACGAATGGCGAGATCAGGCAGACGCTCACCGGTTTCAATCATTACCAGATAGGAAGGGCTAATGCCTACAGTGCGGGCCAGGACTTCAAGGGCCAGGCCCTTGCTCTCGCGAAGACCACGCAACTGATCGAGCCCGGGCAACACCTGATCGGGTTCAGGTGGCTGTGATTCGGTCTCAGGTGTTTGTAGTGCCGTAGGGGGGGGCCGCCTGATCATCGAGACCTGCGGCTTTGAGTAGCGCCTGATAGCTTGCCCATGGCAGGACTGCGTATTCAGGTTCGCCATTAAGCTTGATTACTTGGACATCCATTTACCAAACCCCGTCAGACTTCTTTGTAAATCGAGTCGGAACTTTCCTTAGAAGCTTAATCCTAACAGCCGCCAAGGTCTCTGGGGTTTTTGATCTGGAGGAGCGAATTCATGCAAGACAGGCGCAAACCTGGGGATAGCCGGCAAATGTTATCCACACAAATTGTGGATAACCTTGTGAACAGAGCTGATTTTCACGGCTGAAAGCCACGTTCTATAAGGGCTGCGCTCAGATCGGGCATTTTTTACACACATAAAAAATCCCATAAATTCATTGACTTGGCGGTCAGCAACCACTAGCCAGCAAGCATCTGGGACATTTTGTCGCTGTCTGATCAGGCCGGCATGGATCGCCAATGGCACTGCAGAAACGACAACGCCCCGTCGAGACGGGGCGTTGTGCGGGCAAAAGCAGATTACTGGGCTGCGTTTTGCTCAGGCTTTGCAGGGTCTTTGATACCCAGCAGTTCCAGATCGAATACCAGCACCGAGTTGGCCGGGATCGCCGGGCTCGGGCTTTGCGCGCCGTAAGCCAGCTCGCTAGGAATGTACAGCTTGTACTTCTCGCCAACATGCATCAGTTGCAGACCTTCAACCCAACCCGGAATCACGCCACTCACTGGCAGATCAATCGGGCTGCCACGCTCAACCGAGCTGTCGAAAACCTTGCCGTCGATCAGCTTGCCTTCGTAGTGAACAGTCACTACGTCGGTAGCTTTAGGCTGTGGGCCGTCGGCTTTTTTGATCACTTCGTATTGCAGGCCCGAAGCGGTAGTTACAACACCGGCTTTCTTGCCATTTTCTTCCAGGAATTTTTTGCCTGCAGTAGAGGCTTCTTCACTCATTTTGGTCAGACGTTCTTCCGCACGTTTTTGCAGGGCTGCAAACGCTTCGATCAGTTCGTCATCTTTAAGCTTTTGATCTTTCTTGCCGACGGCGTCTTCGATACCCAGGGCTACTGCCTTGGAATCCAGATCGTCCATGCCTTCTTGAGCCAGGCTTTTGCCCATGTTCAGGCCGATGCCGTAAGAGGCTTTTTGCGCCGGGGTTTTCAGCTCTACGCTGGTCTGCGAATCACAACCCGCCAGTACCAGGCTTACCAGGGCCACAGCTGCCGCCAACCTATGCTGTTTCATGCTTTTTCCTTGTTCATGCGCCAAATGGGCAATCGAGTAAAGCCGCGAGCTTATCAGGCGGCCGCGACCAATGGCTACCGGCATGAGAGGGCCTAATCGTGGATAAGTTCACGGCCTGAGCTCTGTCCGGGCACAATTCATATTTCCCGTATCTTTTACTTACATATCAGAGAAGCTGTAAACCTCGCTCATATCATAGGCATGAGATTACATGGCTGCTTGCTGCCAGACAGCAGCTCAGGCATAAGACTGTGAAAAATTTTACAAGGAGCGTTACTGTGCGTTTGTTTTACCGTGTTCTGCTAGTGCTGTTCGTGGCACTGGCGCTGTGTCTGGGCCTGGTGCTTTACTTCATCGCCAACCCGAAACTACCTGCCTACCAAGCCCCGCAGCAGCTGCACTTCCTCGATCAATGGAGCCCGGCTGACCGGCAAGCCTATTACTACACGCCCCAGGGCACGCAAGTTAAAGGCCTGCATTACGACTGGTTCAGCGCCCTTGAACTGCCCTTTTCCAAACAATCGTTCGCCGCGCCCGAATATCTGGCCCGCTTCGGATTTTTGATCGATCCCCAACAGCAAGCCAGTGCCGCCAATCCCGGCAACTTGCCAGTGGGTTTCACCCGCCATCAAAACCCGGGCAGCAAGGTGCAATATCTGGATATCACCTGCGCCGCCTGCCATACCGGTGAACTGCGCTTCAAAGGCCAGGCCCTGCGCATCGATGGTGCCCCCGCACAACACGTATTGCCCTCCAGCGTTCCGACCCTGCGTGGCGGCAGCTTCGGCCAGGCGCTGGTCGCCAGCCTCGCAGCCACCTACTACAACCCATGGAAATTCGAGCGCTTCGCCCGCAAGGTTCTGGGCGATCAGTACCCAGCGCAGCACCAACAACTGCGCAAAGACTTCAAGGTGTCGCTGGATAACTTCCTGGCCGTGGCCTGGAATGACACCCATCGCGGACTCTATCCAACCCTGGAGGGGCCGGGCCGTACCGATGCCTTCGGCCGGATTGCCAATGCCAGCTTCGGCGATGCGATTTCACCCGACAACTACCGGGTGGCCAACGCCCCAGTGGACTACCCGCACCTGTGGGACATGTGGACGTTCGACTGGGTACAGTGGAACGGCTCGGCCAAGCAACCGATGGCACGTAATATCGGCGAAGCGCTGGGGGTCGGCGCGACCCTGAACTTCTTTGATGACCACGGCCAACCCCTGCAGGGCGATGCGCGTTATCCATCGAGTGTGCGGGTTCAAGACTTGCACCTGATCGAACAAACCCTGCAAAGGCTCAAGCCCCCGGTCTGGCCCGAAGAACTGTTCGGCGCCATTGATCGCCCCCTGGCGGCCAAAGGGCGTGCGCTGTTCACTGAAAATTGCGCCGGCTGCCATGTGCCTGCCGTAGTTGAAGAGAACGGCCGGCTGGTCAAGCAACTGAAAATGCTGCCTGTAGAAGTGATAGGTACCGACCCCAATACCGCCAACAACATCGCCGACAATCGTTACGACCTGCGCGCCCTGCAATGGGACCCGGCCGAGCTGGCCAGCATGAATGTGGACCTGTATCCCAAGAGCGATGCGCCGCTGGACCTGGGCAAACTGTCGGTGGCCAAAGGCCTGGCCTATGTCACCGCCTTTGTTGAAAAACATGCCTACCAAGAGGCCGGCATCGGCCCGCAGGAACAGGACCGTCTGAATGGCTTTGGCCTGCCGATCGGGGTGATGGAACTGCGCGCCTACAAGGCACGGCCGCTGGACGGGATCTGGGCCACGGCGCCGTTCCTGCACAATGGCTCGGTGCCTACGGTGTATCAGTTGCTTTCGCCACAGTCAGAGCGCGCCGAAACCTTCTATCGCGGCAGTTTCGAGTACGACCCCCGCCACCTGGGCTATCGCACGGAAGCCTTTGACGGCGGATTTGTGCTCGATACCCGCATCAGTGGCAACCACAACAGCGGTCACGAGTTCCGCGCCGGCCCCCGTGGTAACGGGGTGATCGGCCGCCTGCTGCAACCCCATGAGCGCTGGGCATTGCTGGAGTACCTGAAAGTACTCGGTGGCCCGCTCGAACAACAGTTACCCAACGAATGAAGGGCCTTCAACGCCCCCAGGATTTTGCTAAAAGGATATCTGCATGTTGACCGCACTCTGGCTTCGCCTCGGCTCCTGGCTGGGCAAGCTGCTGCTGATTGTAATAACCCTGGGACTGCTCGGCTGGGCATTGGCCACCGCCTGGTTTGCCTGGCAGCACCGTGGCCCGGTGGCGGCCCAGGAGCAGATCCCGGCTGGTGAAGCGGCGATGACTCAGGACACCATCCGCACGGCGATCAAGATCGTCGACCAGCACCGCGAGAACACCCGGTATTTGCGTGATGCCCACGCCAAGGCCCATGGCTGCGTCAAGGCGCAAGTACAGGTACTGGATGACCTGGAGCCGGCATTGCGCCAAGGGGTATTTGCCACCCCGGGTCATACCTGGCAAGCCGTAATGCGTCTGTCCAACGGCAACGCTTACCCGCAATTCGACAGCATCCGCGATGGGCGGGGCATGGCGATCAAGTTGCAGGACGTTCCGGGGGCTCAGTTATTACCCGGCCAGCAGGGTCGGGCCGAACAAGACTTTGTGATGTTTAACCATGCCAATTTCTTCGTCAGCGACGTCGCCGAGTATCGTCAGAACATAGCTGCCCAGGCCGATGGTCAGAAGGCTATGGCATTCTTCCCTTCATGGGACCCGCGCAGCTGGCAAGTCCGTCACTTGTTTATCGCGCTGGCCACCCTGGCGCCTGCCCCGGCCAGCCCGACGCAAACAACCTACTTTTCGGTTTCGCCTTACAAGTTCGGCAGCGCCAATGCCAAATACCGCGTGGCACCTGATCCTGACAGCTGCCCGGCCTACACCCTGGCGGAGCAAAATCAGAAGCTGCCCAACTTCCTGCGCAATGCCTTGAGCCAGCAGTTGTCCACAGACCGGGTGCCGGCGTGTTTCGTGCTGCAAATCCAGCGCCAGAATGCCAACCGCTTCATGCCGATCGAAGACACCAGCATTGAATGGAAAGAGTCAGACGCACCTTTCGAAACGGTGGCCAGGATCAAGGTGCCTGCCCAGGACTTCGACACGCCAGCGCAGAATCTGGCCTGTGACAACCTGTCCTTCAGCCCCTGGCATGGCATTGAAGAACATCGGCCGATTGGCGGCATCAACCGCCTGCGCAAGGCGGTCTATGACGCCGTGAGCCAGTACCGGCACACGCGCAACGCAGAGCAATAAAATCGGGGGGGGGGCCTGTAGCCGCTGCCAGGGCAGCGGCTACAGCCAGTCTTAGTGCACCGGCAGTTCAACGCCTTCAAACAGGTCTTCCAGTTCCTGTTTGTTGTGGCACTGGATGGCTTTGGCCATCACTTCGCGGGTCAGGTGCGGCGCGAATTTTTCAATAAAGTCGCACATGAAACCGCGCAGGAACGTACCACGGCGGAAGCCGATTTTGGTGATGCTGGACTCAAACAGTTCGCTGGCATCCAGTACCACCAGATCCTTGTCGAGATTGGCATCCACGGCCATTTTGGCCACGATGCCTACACCCAGGCCCAGACGCACGTAGGTTTTGATCACGTCAGCATCCGCGGCGGTAAACACCACTTTCGGAGTCAAACCGCGATGGCTGAATGCTTCGTCGAGTTTGGAACGACCGGTGAAGCCAAATACGTAGGTCACGATCGGGTATTCAGCCAGGGCTTCGAGTGTCAGCTTTGGCAACTTGGCCAGCGGGTGACCCTGAGGCACCACTACGCAGCGGTTCCAGCGATAGCAAGGCATCATCACCAGATCGCCGAACAGTTCCAGGGCCTCAGTGGCAATTGCAAAGTCGACGGTACCGTCGGCGGCCATCTCGGCAATTTGCATTGGCGAACCCTGATGCATATGCAGGGCAACATCCGGGTACTGCTTGATGAAATTGCTGATCACCGGCGGCAATGCATAGCGCGCCTGAGTGTGGGTTGTGGCAATCGACAGGGTGCCTTTTTTCTCGTTGGAAAATTCCTGGGCAATTTGCTTGATGCTTTCGACCTTGCGCAAAATCTCGCCGGCGGTGGTGATGATGCGCTCACCAGCAGGCGTCACGCGGGTCAGGTGTTTACCACTGCGGGCAAACACCTCCACGCCCAACTCGTCTTCAAGCAAGCGGATCTGTTTGCTGATACCCGGCTGTGAGGTGTAAAGGCTCTGCGCGGTGGCCGAAACGTTGAGGTCGTGGTGCGCCACTTCCCAGATGTAGCGCAATTGTTGAAGCTTCATATGCATCCCTCAAAGCAAATAGGCGCCAGGGTATCGGCGGCGATATATAACTATATGGAAGGTAAGAACAATAAATCTAGAACTTTTTTATCAATTTTCTGCTCTACACCTTCACCCGTCTGTGGGACGGCGACGCTGCAACAGCGGTACCAGATACACCGGCATCTGCGCCAACTCGACAACCCGGGCAGCTGTGCGCCCTAGATGGGTAATGTCCCCCGATGGCTGGCCATGACTGCCGAGAATCAGCAGATCCACTGCAAGCATTTGCGACTGTTCCAGAATGACTTGCGAAGGCTCCCCCTGAATCACCTTGACCGAGCGAATCAAGGCCAGCTCCTGCTGCCTCTCGGCCAATTCGTCACGCAAGCTATCAACTATCCGGTGTTCAATATTGCCAAGCATGGTGCTGATACCCTGCTGGTGCAGTGCGTTCAGAGCCTGTTCATCGAGATAGCTTTGCAATACCGACTCGGCAAACAGCCCCATGGGCTCAACCACATGCACCACATACAAATCGGCATTGAAGCTGTGGGCCAGCCCCAATGCATGCTGCATTACAACCGGAGCGTAAATTCCGAGGTCCGTGGCATACAGTATCGAGCGAATCATGCGACCTCCCCGACTGCCTGAATGGGCCGAGATGGAGTCAGCTTAGCAGCGCCCGGACAAGTACGATGAGGCACACGATGACTTACACCTTGCCCCTACTCAGGGGCCAGGTCCCTGGACTCATTGCTTATGCCGTGGGGTACATGGCCGGTGGCGACAACTTGACGCGCCCTTTCACAATGACCCGCCTGATCATCAAAAAACACATCGGCAGCGAAGGCCTCGAGAAACGCGGATTTATCCAGACCACCGAGAAACAGGGATTCGTCCAGACGAATGTCCCAATCGCGCAATGTACGGATCACCCGCTCGTGGGCGGGCGCCGAGCGCGCAGTCACCAGCGCGGTACGGATCGGACAGGTATCGTCAGGGAACTCGCGCTGCAACAGGTTCAAGGCCTCCAGGAAGCCCTTGAACGGTCCGCCACGCAACGGGCTGCGAGCCGCTTCACGCTCCAGGGATTGAAACGCCTCAAGGCCCCCGGACTGGAAAACCCGTTCGGATTCATCGGAAAACAAAACTGCATCACCGTCGAAGGCGATACGCAATTCGTTGCTCTCGGCACGTCGCGCGCCTCCGGAAAGGATCGTTGCCGCCGCAAAGCCGGCGTCCAGCGCGCTGCGCACATCCTGGGCATGGGTCGACAGAAACAGGTCACAACCAAACGCACTGAGATACGCATGGGGGTTGCGGCCACCGGAAAATGCCGCCCGGGAGATACCCAGGCCATAGTGCTGGATAGAATTGAATACCCGCAGCCCGGTGTCTGCACTGTTGCGCGACACCAGTACCACCTCGACCCGCTCATGGCCGAGGCTGGCGTTAAAACTGAGGAGTTTTTTGACCAGCGCGAATGCATCGCCCGGCTCCAGCACCTCATCTTCATGCTCGATCTGATACTGACGGTAAGCCTCGATGCCTTGCGCCAGATACACCTGGTGGCTAACGCTCAGATCGAACAGCGCCCTGGAAGATATGGCCAGCACCAGCTTGCCCTTTAAGCCTTTGCTCATGTCGCCTCCACAGGTTCAGTCCGGCTTGAAACACCGATTCAAGGTAGCTCGTCAGGCTCAAGCAGCAAAGCCAGGCGAATGTGGTGCGCCAGCTCACCCTCGCTCAAACGCGATTTCAATTCACCATAAAACGCCCCGTCACACACAACGAACAGGCTCGGCAGATGAAAAATCCCGTACCGCTGGACCAGACCGCCATTGTCACCTGCGTCAATCCAGCACAGTCGATCGATGGGTAACTGCATCTCGGGCAACATTTTGCGCGCCGTGCGACACGCCGAGCATCCGGCGCCGGTAAACACCACCAGCGAGGTCCCGGGCAGCGCCAGTAGACGCTGATCCGCATCAAAGTCAGTCAGTTCCATTTCAATCACTATACTCACGAAAACAATATCAAAGTGCTGGCACTGGGAGTGTGCATACATGGGTCGTTTCTTACCTCACCCGGATGATGTTCCTGTTGAGATAACACCCCGCGAACAACCTTCTCTTTCACGCCAGAAGCTGCACTCTATCAGCCTCGGCGGCGTGTCATGCAATAGCGACAGAGGCTGGCGCCGGGGCACGGCCGTAGACATGTGCATGCCTACCCTCGGTGAAACCGCACGCTACCCGGGCTATATAGCCTGGTGCGAGAAACAGCCTGCAGGTTATCGGGTCGGCGTCGTTTTTACCGATGAGCAGACACTGTTTGGTGCGCGCATGGGCGAACAGGTGTGCCAGATCGAGCACTATTACCGCCTCCAGCATCCACAGAGCCTGCCCCTTGAAAATATCGAGACCCTGGCCCTGGAGTGGGTCAGCCGGCACGCCGTGGAGTTCTCCCAGGCCACACTCGATCGCGCGCTTGCCCGCACAGCACAGGATTAAAGCTGCGGATGCCCATTGTCGAATAAGCGGATAACGCGTTAAGGTTCGGCTCCCCGGTGCGCTCAATCATGCTGTGCTCCGCCGCTCGGGGATCGCTGGCGGCCGGCACCCGTGACCTGACGAGTAACACGATGGCTGATTTACCGATTGACGACCTAAACGTTGCCTCCAACGAAACCCTGATCACACCTGAACAGCTCAAGCGCGAGATGCCTTTGCGTGCAACGGCGCTGCAGACTGTGACCAAAGGGCGTGAGGTAATTCGCAACATCCTGGATGGCACAGACCATCGACTGTTTGTTGTCATCGGGCCTTGCTCGATTCACGATATCAAGGCTGCCCACGAGTATGCCGAGCGCCTCAAGGTGCTGGCCGCAGAAGTCAGCGACACCCTGTATCTGGTGATGCGCGTCTATTTCGAAAAACCACGGACAACGGTCGGCTGGAAAGGCCTGATCAACGACCCGTATCTGGATGACTCGTTCAAGATCGAAGACGGCCTGCATATCGGTCGCAAATTGCTGCTGGACCTGGCCGAAATGGGCCTGCCAACCGCAACCGAAGCCCTTGATCCGATTTCACCGCAGTACCTGCAGGACCTCATCAGCTGGTCAGCCATCGGCGCGCGTACCACCGAGTCGCAGACTCACCGCGAAATGGCTTCCGGCCTGTCCTCGGCCGTGGGCTTCAAGAACGGCACCGATGGCGGCCTGACAGTTGCAATCAACGCACTGCAGTCGGTTTCCAGCCCCCACCGCTTCCTGGGTATCAACCAGGAAGGTGGCGTGTCGATCGTTACCACCAAGGGCAACGCTTACGGGCACGTCGTCTTGCGCGGCGGCAACGGCAAGCCGAACTATGATTCGGTCAGCGTGGCCTTGTGCGAACAAGCACTGAACAAGGCAAAAATCACCCCGAACATCATGGTCGACTGCAGCCACGCCAACTCCAACAAGGACCCGGCCCTGCAACCGCTGGTGATGGACAACGTGGCCAACCAGATCGTCGAAGGCAACCAGTCGATTATCGGCCTGATGGTCGAAAGCAATCTGAACTGGGGCTGCCAGGCCATTCCTAAAAACCTCGAAGACTTGCAGTACGGTGTATCCATTACCGATGCCTGCATCGACTGGGCCAGCACTGAAACTACCTTGCGCAGCATGCACGCCAAGCTCAAGGATGTACTGCCCAAGCGTACTCGCGGCTGATCGATAACATCTCTTGGCGGGGCGGGCCTGCTCACCCCGCCAAGGGATGGACGCGTAACACCGGAGCCGGCACTCGCCGGCACCAGCCATCTGCTTGCTTCACCCCGGCCACCGCCTGCCCCCATTTCTTTGCGGACGCCTGAATGCCACGGCGCGTTCATAGACAGGAGAGCAGCATGAGCACAGGTTTCCCGTCACACCGCAGCTTTACCCGCCAACGTGAACAGTTTTTGGCCGCCGCCACTGCGGCAGGCGCACGCCTGTACCACTATCCTCACCCCCTGTGCGGTCCGTTTGGCGAAGCCCTGGGCACCGATGTCGCACTGATCGGCAACCCCCAGGCAAAACACCTGTTGATCGCCCTGAGCGGCACCCATGGGGTCGAAGGCTTTTATGGCTCGGATTGCCAAAGCCGGTGGCTGCAGACATTCAACCCGCAAACCCTGCCTGACGACGTGGCGGTGTTGATGATTCACCTGATCAACCCGTGGGGCACCGCGTGGATACGCCGGGTCAATGAAGACAATATCGACCTGAACCGCAATTTTCTGGATTTCAGCCAGGCACCGCCGGACAACCAGGCGTATGAGGCGCTGCATGCCATCTACACCTGCGATCAATTACGCGGCCCGCACCGGGAACAGGCCGACGCCCGGCTCAATGAGCGGGTGCAGGGTGAGGGCTGGCCGGCCGTGATGTCGATTGTCGAGGCTGGCCAGTACCGCCATCCCGACGGACTGTTTTATGGCGGCAACAATGCCAGTTGGTCTAACCGGACGCTGCACGAAATTTTGCGCGAGCACCTTGCCAGCGCCAGCGTCGCCATGTGCTTCGACCTGCATACCGGCGCGGGTGATTATGGTCATCCAATGCTGCTGACCATCGCCCAGGCTGCCTATCCGGCGCTTGCCGATGCCCGGCAGCTGTTTGGTCCATGGTTATTCACCCTGATCACCGGCGCCGACAGCCAAAGCGCTACCGGGGTTGCCGCGACGGCCACCGGATATGCCTCGCAAGCAATCATCGACGCCCTGCCCCGAGTGCGCCTGATGCCCTTTGTAATTGAATGCGGCACCTATCCTGGCGAGCAGGTTCACAGTGTTCTGCGCGATGACCAGTGGCTGCATCTGCACGGCGACCTGGACAGCCCGCAGGCGCGTCAGATCAAGCTGCAATTGCTTGAACAGTTCTGTCCGGCCGACAGCGACTGGCAAGAACTGGTGTGGGTACGCACGCGCCAGATCTGGGAGCGGGCGCTGGGGGCATTGATCAAGATGGCGGACTGAGGAGGCCGCCGGGGTTCGATCAGGGTTTTGCGGCCCACAAAAAAACGCCGGGCTGTTGGCCCGGCGTTTTTGTGAGTCTGGTTTCAGGTTTTCGCCTGGGCACGCTTGTGACGTTCCATATAACGCTCTACATAAGAGCAAGAGGGAATCACTTCGTATCCCATCTTTTCGGCGTAATCGAGCGCCTGCTCCGTCAATGCTGCCGCAATACCCCGGCCACGCAAGGCATTGGGTACAAAGGTGCGATAGATATCCAGAGTCTGCTTGCCCAGATCCATGTAGGTCAGGTAAGCACGATGACCGTCGACAGTGGTCTCAAACTGGTGACCTGCCTGGTCATGGTGGATAGACAACGCCTCGCTCATCATTGCTCCTTAGCGGGTCTTGAACCGTGACCTCTACATTACTGTTGTTTTTGTGCCGAGGGAACCACTTCGCCATCAGGGGTACGCTATGGACACCAAACCTGTGGCCAGCCCGATAACTTGCCAGCACCCTTAACATTTTTCTGAAAGTTAAGCCTATGACGCACAACCGAACTTAAAGTCACGCCATCAAGCGGCGGGCTCGATCCGCGGCCAGGGCTTTAAACTGGCTGTTTTTCAAGCACAATCTGTTAAAGCTAGTCCATCCGCATTGATTGCCAAATATTTTTTTTGGTTCTTGCGCTAGGTCAGTTTACTTACTACAAGTAATGGGTAGTATGTACGCCGGCTGTTTCCTCGCTTTGAAGGAGCAGCTTCAAATAGAAAGTCCTTGAAGGGGAACACGATGAACAACGTTCTGAAATTCTCTGCTCTGGCATTGGCCGCAGTTCTGGCTACCGGTTGCAGCAGCGTATCTAAAGAAACTGAAGCCCGCCTGACTGCAACTGAAGACGCAGCAGCTCGCTCCCAGGCTCGTGCTGACGAAGCATACCGTAAAGCTGACGAAGCTCTGGCTGCTGCTCAAAAAGCACAGCAGACTGCTGATGAAGCTAACGAACGTGCTCTGCGCATGCTTGAAAAAGCAAGCCGCAAGTAATAATCCTTCGGGGTTATTATCAAGCCGACCCATTTATGGGTCGGCTTTTTTATTGCCCGCAACTAAGCGGGCAATAAAAAACCGCCAGGGCATTAACCGTGGCGGTTTTTTTTAACGTGAATTTACTGCACGTAATCCAGCGACTGGCCAACTGGCTCAGCTGAATTAGCAACGCCTATTTCTTCCGGGATACCGGTCTCGGCACCCACAACAGGGAAGGCTTTGTCCTTGTCGATCTGAATGCTGTTCTCCAGGTCTTTGTGCTTGAGCAAAAAGTTGATAAACCCCGCGTACTTGTTCTGCAAGTCTTCAGGGGTCAAATGCGACTTGTCGCTGACGGCCACCAGAGAGCCATCTTTGACATTCAGCGGCTCATGAACCTCAAGGTAGACCTTGCCACCGCTCAAACCCAGCTTGTAGGGTTCGTTGATGATTCTGACCGGGGTTCCCACCGGCACCATTTGCGCCATTTCCAGCACGTTCTTGTTAAGCATGCGGAAACAGCCATGGCTGGTACCCGTGCCAATGCCAAACTTTGCGTTCGAGCCGTGGATCAGGTAACCCGGCATGCCGAGCGTGAACTTGAAGGGCCCCAGCGGGTTATCCGGCCCTGCAGGCACCACGTTGGGCAGCGGGTCGCCGTTCCTGGCGTGTTCGGCCTTGATCGAAGCCGGCGGCGTCCAGGTCGGGTTAGGCGTCTTGGCAGTGACCTTGGTGAACCCCAGAGGCGAACCCCAACCTTCGCGACCGATCCCCAGCGGAAAGGTGTAAACCTTGTTCTGGTCCTTGGGGAAGTAGTACAGCCGGTACTCTGCCAGGTTGATCACAATCCCTTCACGCTTGCCCGGCGGCAGGATGAACTGGGTCGGCAACACGATATTGGTATCGACAAGCGTGCCATCCGGATTCTTTTTGACCGGCAACCAGGCGTCCACCCCCGGGTTGGCCGCGATCATTTCCGAGTACCCAAGTTCGTACTGGTTGCCCAGATCGGCAAAGGAGTCCTCGTACTTGCCCTTGATCACCTGCACCTCACCCACCACATCTTCACCCGGCGGTGGCAGCGGGAATTCAAGCGCAGAAACGGGACCCGCAACACACAATGCGGCAACTGACAGGTAGCGGGTGACTGCAGGTAGGCGCGACAACATCCGGAACATCCTTCGCATAATCAACGGGGATAAAAAAGGGAGTGTACACCGCGCCCACGGTGATCGTGGGCCGGTTCAGGTGCCAGACAAGTTAGATCATAGTTCAAAGCGCAATTCAGGCCAGATCGGCTCGGTGCCGCGGCGTTGCGACTCGATGATTGCCCGGCACAACGGGCACAGCCGGTGGTCCTGGAAGACCTTGCGCGTGACATCTGACCAACGTGGCTGCGCAGGCAGCAACGAGCCGCATAACGTGCGGTCAATGGTGCCTCCCAGCTCCAGTTGGCGCGTCACCAGATGCACCCGTACCTCCTGGCAGGCGAACAAATCGAGCTGCTCATCGGGCTCGATCAGTTGATAGGCATATAAAGACCAGGCAGGACGCGACATCAGGGGCTCCAAATCGGGGGGGCGCCACCTTAGCCGAAACACTGCAACTAGAAAAGCATCAAAGCAGCGGTTTTAGCACCGGCCACACATTATCCAGCAAACGGCCCTGCGCTCCGACCGCAGGATGTATGCCATCGGCCTGCATCAGCTCAGGATGACCACCGATACCCTCGAGGAAAAAAGGCAACAGCTCGACCTTTTTCTCCTCCCCCAACTCGCTGTAGACCCGGGCAAACGCCGTTGTATAACGCGCACCATAATTAGGCGGCAGCTGCATGCCCAACAGCAGCACTTTGGCCCCCGCCTCCAGGGACTGATCAATCATGCCGGCAAGATTTTGTTTCAATTGCGCCGGTAACTGGCCGCGCAGGCCATCATTACCGCCCAATTCGACAATCACCACATCGGGTTTATGCTCTGCAAGCAGTGCCGGCAGCCGCGCGAGCCCTCCTGCACTGGTGTCACCGCTGACCGAGGCATTGATCACCTGGTCATCGTAGCCTTGCTGCCTGAGCCGCTGCTCCAGCAACGACACCCACCCCAGACGGGTATCCAGGCCGAAAGCCGCGCTGATACTATCGCCAACAATCAAGATTGTTCCTGCCGCTGCATTCTGTGCCATACACATCAGGGCCAGGGCAGCACTTAAAAACCACACACGCATTGGATTCTCCATGGGCGAAAGTATTCTCACCGCGCAGAACCTTAGCAAAGTGGTCCCCAGCGCGGAAGGCGAACTAACCATCCTGCACCCTTTGAGCCTTGAGCTGAACAAGGGCGACAGTCTGGCGATCGTGGGCGCATCGGGCTCCGGAAAATCCACCCTCCTGGGCCTGCTGGCCGGCCTCGACCTGCCAAGCCAGGGCGAAGTGATTCTGGCCGGACGTGCCCTCAGCAGTCTGGACGAAGATCAGCGCGCACGCGTCAGAGCCGAACACGTCGGGTTTGTGTTCCAGTCATTCCAGTTGCTCGACAGCCTCAATGCGCTGGAGAACGTCATGTTGCCGCTGGAGCTCGAGGGCCGTAGAGATGCTCGCGAGCACGCCCGCCACCTGCTGGAACGGGTCGGCCTGGGGCAACGCCTGAGCCATTCGCCGCGCCAGCTTTCCGGTGGCGAACAGCAACGGGTAGCCATAGCCCGGGCATTTGCCGCCAACCCGGACGTACTGTTTGCCGACGAGCCCACCGGCAATCTGGACAGTCACACCGGTGAGCGCATTACCGAGCTGCTCTTCGAATTGAACAAGGAGCGTGGCACCACCCTGGTGCTGGTGACCCACGATGAACGCCTGGCCCATCGTTGCCGGCGCCTGATCCGTCTTGAAGCCGGCCATTTGGTCGGCCCCCTGGAGCCTTGATGGCACGCTTGCCGCTGTTGCGCCTGTTCAGCCTCGCTGTGCGCCAGCTCCTGCGCGATGCCCGCGCCGGGGAGTTACGCGTGCTGTTTTTTGCGCTGCTGGTCGCCGTCGCCGCCAGCACGGCCATCGGCTATTTCGGTGCCCGCCTCAATGGCGCGATGTTACTGCGTGCCACCGAGTTTCTGGGCGCCGACCTGGTGCTCGATGGCAGCTCACCGGCACGTGAAGAGCAAATCAGGGTGGGCAGGGAGTTGGGCCTGCAACACGCCCGGGTCGTGGAGTTTTCCAGTGTCATCGCCACTGACAACGGCATTCAGCTGTCCAGCATCAAGGCGGCTGACAGTGCTTACCCCTTGCGGGGCGAGCTGAAAAGCGCAGCGCAACCCTACGCCGAGGAACAACCCGGCGGTGGCCCCGCGCCCGGGGAAGCCTGGGCAGAAGCCAGACTGCTGACGGCCCTGGACCTGAAAGTCGGCGACCCCATCGATGTCGGCTCCAAAACTGTGCGTATCACCCGCGTCCTGACCTACGAGCCAGACCGCGCCGGCAACTTCTACAGCCTCACCCCACGGGTACTGATCAACCTGGACGACCTCGCCGCCACCGGTATCGTACAGCCCGGCAGCCGGGTCAGCTTTCGCGAACTGTGGCGCGGTGACGCCCCGGCTCTTGAATCCTATCGCCAGGTCATCAAACCCGGCCTCGACGCCAACCAGCGCCTGCTGGACGGGCGTGATGGCAACCAGCAGATTGGCGGCGCGCTCGGCAAGGCCGAACGCTATCTGAATATGGCCAGTCTGGTGGCGGTGCTGCTCTCTGGCGTCGCAGTGGCGTTGTCTGCAACCCGCTTTGCCAATCGCCGTTTTGATGCCAGCGCCCTGCTGCGCTGTCTGGGCCTGTCCCGGCGCGAAACCCTCTGGCTGTTTACCCTGCAACTAACGGTACTCGGCTTGCTGGCCAGCCTTGCGGGGGCTCTGCTCGGCTGGGTGGCGCAGCTTGGTTTGTTTGCACTGTTGCATGATTTATTGCCTGCCGATGTGCCGGCCGGCGGCCTGATGCCGGCTATTGCCGGGATGGGTACCGGGCTGGTAGCACTGGCCGGTTTCGCCTTGCCGCCACTGGCTGCGCTGGGACGCGTCCCGCCGTTACGGGTATTGCGCCGTGACATATTGCCGATCCCGGCCAGTACCTGGACGGTTTACGGCGCCGCCTTGCTGGCACTCGGGCTGATCATGTGGCGCATGAGCCTCGATCTGGTGCTGACGTTTGCCCTGCTCGGCGGTGGCATAATTGCCGCGCTGGTGCTCGGCGGTCTATTGCTGCTGGGCCTGCAAAGCCTTCGCCGCCTGCTGGCCGGGGCCTCGTTGCCGTGGCGTCTGGGGCTGGGCCAGTTACTGCGCCATCCACTGGCCGCTGCCGGCCAGGCCCTGGCCTTTGGCCTGATTCTGCTGTCGATGGCGTTGATTGCCCTGCTGCGTGGCGAGCTGCTCGACACCTGGCAAAACCAGTTGCCCAAAGATGCCCCCAACTACTTCGCCCTGAACATCCTGCCAGCGGATAAAGACGCGTTCAGCAAGCGCCTGCACGAACTGCAAGCGCAGGCGGCGCCACTGTACCCGGTGGTGCCCGGACGCTTGATCAGTATCAATGGCGAGCCCGTGCAGGAACTCGTCAGCAAAGACTCCCCTGGCGACAAAGCGATCCAGCGCGACCTGAGCCTGACCTGGGCCGCCGACCTGCCTGCCGGCAACCAGCTGACTGCGGGCACATGGTGGACAGCTCAGCCGGGGGGCGATGTACCCGGTGTGTCAGTGGAGGCAAAAGTAGCCGAAAGCCTGAAACTCAAACTGGGCGATCACCTGGTCTTTACCGTTGCCGGGGTCAATCGCGAGGCCCAGGTCAGCAGTTTGCGCAGCATCAACTGGGACAATTTCCAGCCGAACTTCTTCATGATCTTCCAGCCGGGCACCTTGCAGGACTTGCCCGCCACCTATCTCACCAGCTTTTATCTGGCCCCGGGCCATGACCGGGAAATCATCGATCTGTCGCGCAGCTTTCCGGCCGTGACCATTCTGCCTATCGAAGCCCTGCTGGCGCAGCTGCGCAGCATCCTTGCGCAAGTCACCATCGCCGTGGAATACGTGCTGCTGTTTGTCCTGGCTGCCGGTATGGCAGTGCTGTTCTCCGGTTTGCAGTCCACCCTGGACGAGCGTATCCGCCAAGGCGCCTTGCTGCGGGCCCTGGGGGCAGAACGGCAACTGTTGATCAAAACCCGGCGCATAGAGTTCGGCCTGCTGGGTGCTACCAGCGGTTTACTGGCCGCCCTGGGCACCGAGCTGGTGAGCCTGGTGCTGTATCGCTTCGCCTTCGACCTGCCCTGGCATCCACACCCGTGGTTGCTGCTGCTGCCTGTACTAGGGGCATTGATGGTCGGTGGTGCCGGGGTGTTTGGCACCCGCCGGGCACTTAATGCCAGCCCGCTAACCGTGTTGCGCGAGGGCTGATAGACTCGCGTTTTTCATATGCCAACGGATGCCCATGAGCCGCTATCGCCCTCCCCGCCCTGCCGGCACCGCGCTGATCACCCCCGAAGGTGAAGCGCGAATGCGTGCCGAGCTGCACGAGTTGTGGCACGTGCGCAGACCGCAAGTCACACAGTCGGTCAGCGAGGCTGCGGCCCAGGGCGATCGTTCGGAAAACGCCGAATACACTTACGGCAAAAAAATGCTGCGCGAAATCGACAGTCGCGTGCGCTTTCTGACCAAGCGTCTGGAAAGCCTCAAGGTCGTCAGCGAAAAGCCCAGTGACCCGAACAAGGTTTACTTCGGGGCATGGGTCACGATTGAAGATGAAGACGCAAAGCAGTCGCGCTACCGCATCGTCGGCCCCGACGAGCTGGACCTCAAACAGGGCCTGATCAGTATCGACTCGCCCCTGGCCCGGGCGCTGATCGGAAAATCGCTGGATGCTGAAGTACAGGTGCAAACACCCACCGGTGAACAGTGGGTGTACATCGTGGCGATTGAATATCCCTGAGTTCAGCGCAGAGTGATCAGGCCCTGACGCGACACACGGGTAAGGTTGCCAATCACCAGCTCGGCGTTCTCGGCACTGGGGGATTGAATCACTGCCAGATCGAAGCTGTTGCTGGCAAAGCGTGCCAGGCTGTCACCTTCTTCGACAAACTGAATCAGAAACGCCGAAGCCCGGCCTTTGCGACGCGGCCAGCCGTCCAGATAACGCAGCAGCGTAGGCTGATGTTTACCGCTCAGAAGGATTTTTGGATTGCGCAGGTTCAGATTGGCCGTGATCGGCTCAAGACGTACAAGGGGACGCGTCTGACTCATGTTTCGGTTCTCCGCCTCAAGGTTCTGCGTGGCAGGTGAGAGGCAACACCGAACCAGCGCTTTAGCGGTATTTCGAGGCCTGCTTCAAGCCTCTTAGAAGGTCTTGCAACCCTCTGGCGCCCCGCAAGTAGCTGTTTAAATCGGCGCAAGAAAACATCCTAGATAAACCGGCTTGTAGCTGTCAACAATCCTGTACAACGAAAAAGGCCCGCTTGCGGCGCAATGCTGTTCACACAAGTAAACCCTGCCTTGCCGGAGCAACCTTGTCTCGCGATGTTCTCGAGAACATCGCGAGACAAGCTCGCTCCTACAGTTGAGACAGCAGTGGTTCAAGTGAACAGCATTGCGCTTGCGGCGGGCCTTTTAGTGAACGTTGCACTTTATTTGGCGATAGCACCATCGATGGACAACTTGCCCGCGCCTTCCAGCAGCACGGCCACCGTACCGCCCAACAGCGCCAGGGCAAACTCATAACCATTGTTGGCCATGAACAAACCGTTATGGATATGCACCGAGAAAATCGCCACCAGCAAGGTGAATGACAGGCCCAGGGCAGCCGGACGGGCCAGCAAACCGACAATCAGGGCCAGGCCGCCAAAAAACTCGGTGCCGCCAGACAGCAGTGCCATCAAGGTGCCCGGCGTCAGGCCAATACTTTCCATCCATTGCGCAGTACCGGCAAGTCCACCACCACCGAACCAGCCGAAGAGTTTTTGTGAGCCATGGGCAGCAAAAATAATGCCCACGAAAACCCGCAACACTGTCAGGCCATAGCCTGCACGGGTACCCAAAACGGTTTGGATCAATTTGCTCATGCTGTAGTCCTTTAGATCATCAGGTGGGGAATGCTCGCCATACTAATCAGTTTTCATCATGTTAAAAGTCGAATAAACCCGACATAACAATCAAATTATCCGATCATTTCCGGGAGACCAGCTCAGGCTTTACTGGCTCCAGCGAGTCACGCTCCCGGTCGAAGGCCAAATAGTATTTATTCACACTATTAACATAGCTGACCGCACCCATTCCAACCTGCTCCATGGCAATCCGCTCGACCTGGAAGAACCATTGATCAGGGTTCAAACCACGCCGCCTGGCCTCGGCCCGCATACCCTGCACCCGTTCCGGGCCTATGTTGTAGGCCGCCAGCACAAAAGCCATGCGCTCACGCTCATTGAGCTTGGGGCTGGCAAAGAACTTGCGGCGGATCATCGCCAGGTACTTGGCCCCTGCTTGCACATTGTTATCTACATTCTGAATGTTGCTGACCCCCACTCTCTGGGCAGCCGAAGGGGTAATTTGCAGCAACCCCGTAGCCCCGCCAGAGCCCCGGGCATCAGGGTCAAGGGTTGACTCCTTGAACGCCAGCGCCGCCAGGTTCAACCAGTCCATCCCCTGCTGGCGCGCATGCTTTTGCAGAATCGGCCGCAGCTTTTCAAGCTTCTGGCGATCGGCCCGGGCCAACGGGTAATGCACCCGATACAAGCGTCGGTACACCCGCTCGAAGGCTACGTCCTGATCGGACGGGGCCTTGTAGCTCAGCACAAAGCGGTCAATGCTGGCACGCAACATCGATGCATCACGGCGCACATACCAGCGCATGGCAGCAGGCTCGCTGACCAGTACCTTGCGGTCAAAACGCAGCTTGGGCATCAAGGTCGCCCAGCGTTCGGCAATAGGTCGCTCAACAATGGTCAGATGAAAAATACCGGCCTGAACCATCTCCAGCACATCTTCGACGGCCAGGCTGGGGTCCACCCATTCGATTTTTACCGCCGGCAGTTTTCGCAGGGCCAGCTTCTGATTGATCATGTTGACCGCCGCTCCGGCTGCGCTGCCGGTGGTCAATGTCACAGTCCGGCCTGACAGCTGTTCGAAACGGCTGAACCTGCGCTCACCCTTGACCCCCACCAGCAGCAAAGGCACGTCATCGACGATCGGGTCGCTGGGGCTGATGGCATGGTTGGCTTTAAAGTCGAGCAACTCGCCCGGGGCTACCAGATCACCTTCACCACGGGACAAGGCGCCCAGCAGTTGATCCTTGGCTTTGGGGATGATTTTGAGGGTGATTTCCTGGCCATCGCGGGCGTGGCCATTGAGGTAGCGCTCGAATGCGTGCAACCGATGATATTCAACACCGATCGCCTGGCCTTGCACCTCTCCCGAGCTATTGCGGCTTTGGTTGACCAGCACCCGTAACACCTGACTGCTGCGGATTTGCGCCAGATCGCGGACCTGACTGGGCTGCCCGACCTGTAAAGGTCCGGCCAGGCGCGCCAGTACCGGTAGTGGCAGCAGCATCAGGCACAGCGCAATCAATAGTGTTGGTCTTGTCATCCGTTCTCCGGAAAGAATACAGCCCGGCGCCGTGTCGGATTACCCGACAACCGGTGCCCCTCTTGGGGGATTTAAGCGCTGGGAACAGCGCGCAATACAGTCAATGCGTCCTGTAGAAAACCGGGCATTGCGTTGTTGCGGCATTCAAAGACAACCATAACTGTCTGTAGTTCTTGGTTTTTCTTATAAATCTACAGCTCTGATATGCTTCTCGGCCTGTGGCCTGAGGTAGCACCATGCAACTCATCGATATCGGCGTCAACCTGACCAACCCTAGCTTCGACGGCAAACACCAGGCGGTTTTAGACCGTGCCTACGCGGCTGGCGTGGCGCAACTGATCCTCACGGGCACCAGCATTGAAGGCAGTGAACTGGCCTTGCAACTGTGCCGCGAGCTTGACCAGAGCGGTCAGCGACTGTTCGCCACGGCGGGGATTCACCCGCACTCGGCCAGTGACTGGAACAGCGACAGTGCCCAGCGTTTACTGGCCCTGCTCAAAGACCCCAACGTGCGTGCCGTGGGTGAGTGCGGGCTGGACTTCAACCGCGATTTCTCACCGCGCCCGCAACAGGAGAAAGTGCTGGAAGAACATCTGGCGCTGGCGGTAGAGCTGCAGTTACCGGTGTTCCTGCACGAACGTGATGCCAGTCAGCGTCTGCTGGAAATCCTGCGCAACTATCGCGACCACTTGCCCGCTGCCGTGGTGCACTGCTTTACCGGAGAAAAGAAGGCGCTGTTCAGCTACCTGGACCTGGACTTGCACATCGGTATCACGGGCTGGATTTGCGACGAGCGCCGCGGTACCCATTTACACCCATTGGTGCGGGATATTCCCCGGGGTCGCCTGATGCTTGAAAGCGATGCGCCGTACTTGTTGCCGCGGACCTTGCGACCAAAACCGAAAAATGGTCGTAATGAACCGGCTTATTTAACAGAAGTTCTGCGGGAAGTGGCGGTGCATCGGGAAGAGAGCGAACAGGACCTGGCCGAACATACGACGGCATGCGCGCGGGCGTTTTTTGGATTGCCGGGTTAGCAGCAAGCCTCAAACCTGTAGCTTGCAGCCTCCCATACGGGCAGTTGGATCAACAACAAAACAACAGTATCCTTGACCCATATCAGCAGGTCTTCCTCGGGTAGCGGCACAATGATGGCACCTTGCCAATATTGTTTCCGCAAAATCAGAGAAGACCTTCCATGGGTACCTGGCTTAGCAACATCTCGCTCAAATACAAATTCTGGGCCGTCAATGCGGTGGCTTTCATCACTACGTTGCTGCTGGTGCTATACGCCGTACAGCTTGAGCAGCAATCGCGCGGTGAAGCTGCTCAGGCCAGCGCCCGGGCCCAGGCCCATCTGCTGGCTGCATGGCCCGCCGGTCAGGCGCTGCCTGTAGCCAGTCATGTCTTGCTGTTACCAACCGATAAGGCCCCCAATCTTGATCCGCGCTCACTCGGGCAACTGAACAATGGCAATGGCTGGGTTTCTATCAATGCCATGCCACTGTTCGGGCAAAATCCGTTGCTGGGCGCCGAGGTGGTGACCCGCGGCGACAACCAGAAAATCGCGGTGCTGGCCTATGCCCCCAGCCTGGCGCAGGTATTCATGGAGCGCCTGCCCAACTATGCAGGGGCTGTGCTGATTCTGATGCTGGCGATGCTCGGCGCCTCGCAATTGCTGATCCGCTTTTTGCTCAGCCAGCTCAATACCCTCAAGGATGTGATGCTGCATGTCGAGCAAACGGGCGACTTGTCTGCCCGCGTACCCCTGGCCTGTACCGATGAAGTCGGGCAAATGGCCAGCGCCTTTAATGCCATGCAGGCCGGCTACCAGCGCGTGGTGCATACCGTCGCCGACACTGCCGCGCAACTGGACGCCGGCGCCGAGCGCCTGGCCAGCAGCATGGATGAGGTACGCCAGGGCATGCTCGGCCAGCAGAGCGAAACCGATCAGGCGGCCACTGCAATCAACCAGATGTCAGCCACCGTTTTCCACATCGCGCAGCACGCCGGCGCTACCCGCGACCTGTCTCAAACCGCCGATGACCTGGCCGGTAGCGGGCAGCAGGTGGTCAGTCGCGTGCAGCAATCCATCGCCAGCCTGTCCACCGGGGTGCAAACAACCGCCGAGATGATTCAGCAACTCGCCCAGGACAGCCAGAAAATCAACAGTGTGGTCGGGGTGATTCACAGCATTGCCGAACAAACCAACCTGTTGGCGCTAAACGCCGCAATTGAAGCTGCCCGCGCCGGAGAAATGGGCCGGGGGTTTGCAGTGGTCGCCGATGAAGTGCGACATCTGGCCAAGCGCGTCCAGACCTCCACTGACGAAATCACCGCAATGGTATCGGCCCTGCAGGCAGGCACCCGGGACGCGGTGGACTTTATGCAGGAAAGCTCATTCAAGGCCGATGACTGTGTACAGCAAGCCCAGGAAGCCGGGGCAGCCCTGGCCGAGATCACCCGCGCAGTGGCGCAAATGCGCGAAAGCAACACCCAGATCGCCGTTGCCGCGGAGCAACAGAGCCAGGTCGCAGAAGAAATGAATCGGGCCGTGGTCAGCATCCGCGACGTTACCGAAAACACCGTGCAGCAAACCGTAGATTCCGCCACCACCAGCAATCAGCTGGCGACTCTGGCAGGTGAGCTGAACCGGGCCATCGGGCAGTTGAAACTATAGAAAAGACCCTATCGGGCCAATAGCCACAGTTGATTCGCCCCGCCCGTAACCCGGGCTTATGCTTTGTTCATAGGGTTCAGCCAAGGCTGAACCTCTGAATAAAACAAGGAGAGCAATCATGGGCAAACGTCACCCCAACCTGCCGGCCTGGCAATGGCGCTCCAACCCGCAGAGCCATCAAAGCACCGCGCATCAGGCACTCAACCTGATCGCAATACCCATGATGGTGCTGGCTTTTCTGTTGCTGGTATCCGGCGTATTCAGTGAAAACGCCGTGAGTGCCAGCATCGGGTTGCTGGCCTTGTTCGCAGGCATGGCGTTGCAACACCAGGGGCGCAAGCTCGAAGCCAGGGCCGGGAATGCGCAACGCAGCCAGACATTTTGACTAACCGAACACCGCTACCGTCTGGCGGCTGATCGCAACCAGTTCGCCATTGGGCGCCCACAGATTGGCCGCCACATGACCGTAGCCGTCACGGGCATGCTCAATCACTGCCAGGTACTGACACCATTCAAGCGTGCTGACTTGCGGCAGGGGCTGCACAAACTCGATGGTCCAGGTCAGCGTGCTGCCCGCTGTAGGTTTGTTCAATAACGGCAGCAATGCAGGTGGCCAGGTATCGACCAGGGCCAGCAAATGGGTTTCAGTCAGCAGCTCGTCCTTGATATCACCGGCAAAACGCACCCAACCACCCATCTCCCGTGTGCCACGCCCGGTGAAAGGCAGCGCACCCACGGCCCAGGCCATGGACATGTGCCGCATGAACTCCGGGGTCACGCCCTTGATATAGGGCAGTAACGGGCTGTCTTCAGGCGCCTTGATCTGCGGCGCGGGCACTCCTTCGAGGTTGATGACCGACTCGCGCGGGGCACCAAAACTGCCTTGCACCAGGGTCACGACCTGACCATTCTGCACCGCCCGCCCCAGGACCTGGCTGACCGCCTTGCCTTGACGCAGTACTTCGACTTCAAAACTGATCGACACATCCGGCTCGGCAGGGCCCACAAAGGTCACCGCCAGCGAACGCAAGGCACGCCCGGCGGGGACCTGCGCGCGCATGGCTTCGTACTGCAAGGCAACCATCAGGCCGCCGAAGCTGGCACGCCCCTGACCCCAGTCCGGGGTAATGGTGACGTCCAGTGGATTGCAGCGAACCGCTTCGACCAATTCACAAAACTGCATGAGCACCTCGATACAGAAAAATATGCAGCGATACTACTCATCCATCCGCCACTGCACAGCGTTGTATCCGCCAAATAGCCAGCCGAAAGGGCCTAGCGAAAACTGGCTGCGCTCAATTTGACCAGTGCCCGGTCTGCGCGCTTCTCGCCGCGAGCCAGCGCGGCCTGCCATTGCTCCACACAAGGCTGCAGGTCGGGCTGCTGCTCGGCCTGAACCAGCCACTGCCAGGCGTCATGCCATTCCCCCAGGGCCTTTTGCGCCTCCTTCAACCGGGCCAGTACCAGCACCGGCAAGCGATCCAGCTGTGGATAGGCTTCGGCGGCGTAACGCACGCGCTTGATCAGCAGCCGCACCCGATGCCGGTCATGCCCCGGATCATTCAGGGCCTTTTCCAGAGTCCGCCACTGTTTATCCAGAACCGTCCCGATCCGCTTGCGCAGGCCTTGCAGCAACCCTTCACGCTGAGCCGCGCGGATAAAGCGCGGGAAGACATCGAGGATCATCAGCAACTGTGCCAGTTGGGCACTGTCGGCCACCGCCGCATAACTGCCTGACAGCTGCTCCAGACGCCGCTCTGCCTGCGCCCGATAGCCTTGCTGCTGCAAGTGTGCAGCCAGCACTTCAAGATCGCGCAGCGGCGTCGTCAGGAGACCTACCTGGGAGGCGGACATTTCCAGTTGCACCACGCCCGGCAAACCGCGCAACGGGCGCAACAGGCTGCGCAAACGACGTACCGTAGTACGCAAATCGTGCAGTGCCTCGGGATCGGTGTCAGCCTGCAAACGCGCCTGGCAGGCCAGCAACCTGACCTCCAGGCGCACAATTTTGCCGATTATCCGGTCTACCAATTGAGACATCCTTACCCTCCCCCTTCACCGCAACGGCTCAACGTCCTGCGCGGGATTCACGAATATAGAAACGCGCTTTTTCGGCTTTTGTGGTGCAGCCTTCAAAGGCTTCGAATTGTTGCTGGGTTTTCGCCCCGGTCAGTAACGACAAGGCTTTGGAATAACTGACAGTCCCTGCAAAACCTTCCGCCTTGGCCAGATCCAGCTCATGCCAGGCAGCGTCCAGCTGGGTAGCGCAACTGTCTCGATAAGCCGCTTTATTGCCCGCACAACCCGCCAGAGCCAATGCAATCAACGGTACACAAAGCCAAGCTTTCATAATGTTTCCCTCAAAAATTAATGTTCAGTGCAAACTCAGACGGGCAAGCGCCGTAAAAGTGCCTTGACCGGTGTGTGACTGTTGCTGCGACAGGCTTTTCAATCGGCCCACGCCGACTGAAAAGCGCGTCCGTGTAACGGCGAGCGATTGCCCTTACATCCTAGCTGGCCGGCGCCGATTTATGCCACAGCTGTCACTACAGGGCACAAAAAGGCATTGTGGACACCTGTCAGATGAAGGTTCGGTTCATGAAAAAACGTATTGCACTGGTATTAGGCTCCGGGGGTGCCCGGGGTTATGCCCATATCGGCGTCATTGAAGAACTTGAGCGTCGCGGTTACGACATTGCCTGCGTTGCAGGCTGCTCGATGGGCGCGGTCGTGGGCGGCATCTACGCCGCCGGTAAACTTGACCAGTATCGCGACTGGATTCAAAGCCTGGACTACCTGGATGTATTGCGCCTGGTCGATGTCAGCTTCCGGCTGGGAGCGATCCGCGGCGAAAAAGTCTTCGGCCAGATCCGCAATATCGTTGGCGAGATCAACATCGAAGACTTGCGCATCCCTTACACCGCAGTCGCTACCGACCTCACCCACCAGCAGGAAATCTGGTTTCAGGAGGGCTGCCTGCACCAGGCCATGCGGGCTTCGGCGGCAATTCCCAGCCTGTTCACCCCGGTGATGCAGGGCAACCGCATGCTGGTCGACGGTGGCCTGCTCAACCCTTTACCCATAGTGCCGGTGGTCTCCAGCCATTGCGACCTGATCATCGCCGTCAACCTGAACTCCACCCACCACAATAACTATCAACTGCCCGTCATCGAGCGCCCTGCAGCATTCAAGGGCCGCTTCGACAGTTTGATGAGCTCACTGGGGTCGCACATTCCGTTTCGCACCAGACAGGCCGAGCACCTGTTGAACCTGGAACAGGAAATGCTCAACCCCCTGACCGAACAGGTGCCCGATCCCTGGCTCGAATCGGCCGCACCAAAAGCCCGGCATACTGGCGACCAGGGCGCCCCCAAGTCAGCCACCGGCTCGTTCATCATCGACAACGTCGGCCCCGCTTCGCTGCTGGACTTGATCAACCAGAGCTTCGAGGTGATGCAGACATCCCTGGCCCAATACAAGATTGCCGGTTACCCGCCAGATATCCTGATCAATGTGCCCAAACGCGTGTGCCGCTTCTTTGAGTTCTACAAAGCCCCGGAACTCATCGCTCTGGGCCGGCAAATCGCCAAAGACACGCTGGACCGCTACGAAAGTGAAGAGCACTAGTCAAACCCGGGTCAGCAGCCGATAACCGACGCCCGCTTCAGTGGCAATAAATCGCGGATGCGTCGGATCATCCGCAAGCTTTTGCCGCAGATGGCCGATCACGATGCGCAGGTAATGACTGTTTTCGATATGGGTCGGGCCCCAAATGTCCTTGAGCAATTGCTGCTGGGTGATCACCCGTCCCGGATGCCGTGCCAGCTGCGCCAGCACCGCGTACTCCTTGCGGGTCAGGGCCACTTCGACCCCATCAAGCAACACCCGGCGATAGGCCAGGTCAACCACCAGAGGGCCAAGCTCAATCGCCGCTTCTTGCGTCTCGCCTGCGGGGGCCTGGCGCAACAGAGCCCGGACCCGGGCCAGAAATTCCTGGATACCGAAAGGCTTGGTCACATAGTCATTGGCCCCGGCGTCCAGCGCCTGGACCTTTTGCACTTCACTGGCGCGCACCGAAAGCACCAGCACCGGCACGTTCGACCATTCGCGAAATTCACGCAGCACCTGCTGGCCGTCCATGTCGGGCAGGCCCAGATCCAGTACCAGCATGTCCGGCTGCTTTAACGCCGCCTGGCTCAAGCCATCAGCCCCAGTGGCAGCTTCCAGCACGTTGTAGCCCTGGGAGACCAGACTGATGCGCAAAAACTTGCGAATCTGCGGTTCATCGTCGATGACCAAAATAGTCGCGCCCTGGCTCATGGCATCACATCGCAGTAAAGGAATGGCCGAAGAATATCAGTGTTCAAGGCCGGACTCTTCCTGATCGAAGGCGGGCTGCTCGGGCAAGGGCAGGTACAGCGTGATACAGGTACCGCTGCCATCAATACCGTCACCGACAGTAATTCGCCCACCGTGGGCACCGACCATGCCCTGACAGATAGCCAGCCCGAGCCCGGTCCCCTGCCCGCCCCGATCGCCACGGGCGGCGGTGTAGAACATGTCGAAAATCTTCGCCCGCTCGTCCTCCGGGATGCCCGGGCCCTGATCGCTGACCGCAAACCACAGCTCCTGCTCATCGGCACCCGCTTGCAGCACCAATTGCCCGGCAGGCGGTGAGAAGCGTGCAGCGTTCTCCAGCACATTGATCAGTGCCTGCTCGATCAACGCCGCGTGGATGTGCAGCAACGGCAGTTGCGCCGGCACCTCTACCTTTACCTGCAACGGTGCCAGCACCGCCCGCAGCCGATTCAGGGCACTGCCCACAATATCGGCCGGTGACACCCAGTCACGGGCCAGCTTCAACGCGCCGTGCCCCAGCCGGGTCATGTCCAGCAGGTTCTGAATGTAGCGGTCCAGACGCTCGGCTTCATCGCGGGTGGCTTCCAGCAGTTCGCGTCGATCCTGTACCGGTATCGATTCGCCCAGTGCCAGCAAGGTATCGATACTGCCCTGCATCGTGGTCAGGGGCGTGCGCAGATCATGGGACACGGAGGCCAGCAAGGCACTGCGCAGCTGCTCGGTCTCGCCGTGCAAACGCGCCGCTTCCAGATCCTGGGCCAAACGGGCCCGGGCCAGTGCCTGGGCCAGAGGCTGGCTCAGCGCCATCAACAGGCGACGATGTTGACCGCTGAGCGCCAGATTTCCCTTGGGGCACACCCCAAGCAAGGCCAGCGGCCCTTCTTCAGCGCTTAATGGCCACCACCACCAACGCCCCATGGGCAGTGTGCCGGTGCCCTTACCGGAGGGCTGGTCGTGGGCCCAGGCCCAATCCGCAGCCGCGCGCTCGGCCTCGCTGAGCTGCAGGGGGCCGCCAGTCTCGACCTGCCAGCCAGCGTCGGGGTCCCGCTTGAGCAAACACACATCGAGCTCCTTCCAGCTGCTCAAATGCTGGGCCGCGGCATTGATCACCGCCTGGCGATCGGTAGCCGCAGTCAGCTTGCGCGACAGGTCGAGCAATTGCGTGGTTTCCTCCTGAGTCTCACGCAGCGCCTGCAACTGCCGTCGTTGCCGGGCCGCCAGATTGCCGGTGAGGGCTGCCATGAGCAAAAAGAACAACAAGGTCAGCACGTCTTCTTCGCGCTGGATGCTGAACGAGAAGTTGGGCGGGATGAACAGAAAGTCATAGGCCAGAAACGACAGCGCAGCGCAGGCCAGCGAGGGCCCCAGACTGCTGCGCACGGCCACCAGCAACACCGCCGCCAGAAACACCAGCGAAATATTGGGCAGCGCCAGCACACTGGAAACGCCCCAGGCCAGGGCACTGGCCAGGATGGTCGCCACCAGCGCCAGGCCATAATCGAACCACACCAGGGTGGGCACTCCCCGGCTTGAAGCCGCAGTGGGCGACTGCTCATTGTCGAGCACGTTGATTTCCAGACCGTGGGCATCGCGCAGCAGTCGCGAAGGCAGCCCGCCGCCAAAGACCCGGCGGCGCCAGGTCAGGCGCGACTGGCCCACCAGCAACAGGCTGGCACGCCGCTCGCTGGCGTGCTGGATCAGTGTCCTGGCCACTTCACCGGCGCGCAGCAGCACCACTTCGCCCCCCAGGCGCTCAGCCAGCTGTTGCGCGTTTTGCAGACGCAGCCGTGACTGCTCGTCACGCACCGTGCCGTTGTCCACATGCACCAGACTCCAGGGCAGATGCCTGCGCTCTGCGACGCGGCTGGCGTGACGTACCAGGCGTTCGGCATGCACGTCGCCATCAATTCCCACCAGCAGGCGTCCACGCAGCGCCGGAGCCGATTGCCCCTGCTGGCGATAACCTTTGTCCAGCTCATCGTCGACGTAGACCGCTGCCGTCTGCATCGCCAGTTCACGCAGGGCGTTGAGGTTGGTCTGGGAGAAAAAGGCGTCGATCGCTGCCCGTGCCTGCTCGGGCACGTACACCTTGCCCTCGCGCAGACGCTCCAGCAGCTCCCGCGGCGGCAGGTCGATCAACAGCAGTTCGTAGGCTTCCTGGATGATCCAGTCGGGCAGGGTTTCACGCACCTGTACCCCGGTAATGCCGCGCACCCGATCATTGAGGCTTTCCAAATGCTGGACGTTGACCGTGGTATACACATCGATGCCCGCTGCCAGCAGCTCCTGGACATCCTGCCAGCGCTTGGCATGACGGCTGCCCGGGGCGTTGCTGTGGGCCAGTTCGTCCACCAGCACCAGCCCGGGTCTGGCCGACAGCAAACCGTCGAGGTCCATTTCTTCGAGCTGCACGCCGCGATACTCCGAACGCAGCATCGGTTGCTGAGGCAGCCCGTTGAGCAATGCCTGGGTTTCGGCCCGGCCATGGGTCTCGACCACCCCCGCCAGCACCGTTACGCCCTGACGGACCTGGGTATGAGCCGCTTGCAGCATGGCGTAGGTCTTGCCCACGCCGGGGGCTGCGCCAAGGAACACCTTGAGCCGGCCACGGCCTGCCCGTGGCAAATCAGCTAACAGCGCATCGGCGCGACCGGAATCTGTCATGGAATTACCTATTGAATACATAAACCCCGCAGGAGCGAGCTTGCTCGCGAGCAAACTCGCTCCTGCGGGGTGCAGTCAGTTTTTAAGCTGAGCCAACGCCTGGTTCAGCAGCAATACGTTCACCACCGGCGGCCCCACCAGCGGCTGCTCGATATGTTGTTGCAGCAGCTGCTCTACCGTCTGCACCGGCAAATTACGCGCCGCAGCCACACGCACCAGTTGATAGCGTATTGCCTCAGGAGGCAAGTGCGGGTCCAGGCCACTGCCCGAGGTGGTCAGCAGCGCCAGGGGCACCGGGCCCTGATCGGCTACCACCAGCTGCGCAGCACTGTCCTTGACCCGCGTGGCCAGCGCCGGGTTGCTCGGCGCCAGGTTGCTCGCGGCACTGGACACCGTGGCAAACGCCCCCGCTGACGGGCGCGGGTGGAACCAGCCAGCCCCTGTGAAGTCCTGCGCGATCAGCGCCGAACCCAGGACCTGGCCCGCACTGTCGCGCACCAGGCTGCCATTGGCCTGTTGTGGGAACGCCAGCTGCGCGATCCCGGTAACGGTCAGCGGGTAGATCACCCCGGTGATCGCCGTCATCAACACCATCAGGCTCAGGGCCGGACGTAAAAGAGTCGCCATGATTGAGTCCTCTAAAAGTTCTTAAACCAGGTGCAGCGCCGTGAGCAGCATGTCGATCAGTTTGATGCCTGCAAAGGGCACCACCAGCCCGCCCACGCCATAGATCAGCAAGTTGCGGCGCAGCAAATGCGCGGCACTTGCCGCCTGGACCCGCACGCCACGCAAGGCCAGCGGGATCAGCACCACGATGATCAGTGCGTTAAACACGATGGCCGAAAGAATGGCGCTCTGCGGGCTGCTCAGACCCATGATGTTGAGCACGCCCAGCTGCGGGTAGATGGTGGCAAACAGCGCCGGCAGGATCGCGAAGTACTTGGCCACATCGTTGGCAATCGAGAACGTCGTCAGGGCGCCACGGGTCACCAGCAGTTCCTTGCCGATTTGCACCACATCCAGCAACTTGGTCGGGTCGCTGTCCAGATCGACCATGTTCGCTGCTTCCCGCGCAGCCTGAGTGCCATCGTTCATCGCCATGCCGACGTCAGCCTGGGCCAGCGCCGGTGCATCGTTGGCCCCGTCGCCACACATGGCCACCAGCCGCCCGTCATTTTGCTCGTGGCGAATGCGCGCCAGCTTCTTCTCCGGCGTGGCTTCGGCCAGCACGTCATCCACACCGGCTTCGGCCGCTATCGCCGCAGCGGTCAGCGGGTTGTCACCGGTGACCATCACGGTGCGAATCCCCAGCTTGCGCAATTCGGCAAAGCGTTCGCGGATCCCGGGCTTGACCACGTCCTTGAGGTGAATTGCACCCAGCAACCGGCCCTGGGCGCACACCAGCAACGGGGTGCCGCCGCTCTGGGCGATCTTGTCGATCTCCCGCGACAACGCCGGCAGTACTTCGCTGCGTTTGAGGCCGACAAAGGCCAGTACCGAATCCACTGCACCCTTGCGATAAATCCGCCCGTTGCAGTCGATACCCGACAAGCGAGTTTCAGCGGTAAAGGGCACGGCGGTGAAATCAGAGGCCGCAGGCTCTGGCAAGCTATGCAGGCCGCGAATGAACTCGACGATGGACTTGCCCTCCGCCGTTTCGTCCGCCAGGGAGGCCAGCAATGCACCTTCAGCCAGCTCTTTGGCAGTCACGCCGGGGGATGCATACAACGCCGTGCAGCGACGGTTACCGAAAGTGATGGTGCCGGTTTTATCCAGCATCAACACATGCACGTCGCCCGCAGCTTCCACCGCACGCCCGGATTTGGCGATGACATTGAGCCGCACCAGCCGGTCCATGCCGGCAATCCCGATGGCCGACAGCAAGCCGCCAATGGTGGTGGGAATCAGAGTCACCAGCAATGCCACCAGAAACACCAGCGGCAAGCTGCCACCGGCGTAATAGGCGAACGGCTGCAAGGTCACGACGACAATCAGGAAGATCAGGGTCAACCCGATCAGCAGGATATCCAGCGCCACTTCGTTAGGGGTTTTCTGGCGTTTGGCGCCTTCCACCAGTGCGATCATGCGGTCCAGGGTCGACTCGCCGGGGTTGGCGCTGATTTGCACCAGCAGCCAGTCCGACACCAGCCGGGTGTTGCCGGTCACCGCCGAGCGGTCACCACCAGACTCACGAATCACCGGTGCCGATTCGCCGGTGATGGCCGCTTCGTTGACTGCGGCAATCCCTTCAATCACCTCACCGTCACCGGGGATCATCTCCCCGGCTTCGACGCGCACCACATCGCCCTTGCGCAGGCGGGTCGCAGGTACCACTTCAAAACCGCCCGTGGCCGTACGCCGCCGCGCGCTCAAACCGACGCTGCCGGCCTTGAGGCTATCGGCGCGGGCTTTACCGCGACCCTCGGCCAGGGCTTCGGCAAAGTTGGCAAACAGCACGGTAAACCACAGCCACAGGGCGATCTGCACCGCCACCCCGGTGGGCACCGCAGGCTCGGGCATAAAGCACAGCACGGTGGTGAAAATGGCAGTCAGTTCCACCACCAGCATCACCGGTGAGCGCTTGAGCTGACGCGGATCGAGTTTGACGAAGGCTTGCAGCAAGGCCGGACGCCAGATATCGGCAAAGGATGTTTTGGGTGATTCGAGCGCCCTGGTTTCAGGCGCAGGAGTCAACTTGGAAACAGGAGCAGGCATAGTCATCATCGTCTCCTTAAAAGCCCAGGGTCAGTTGTTCAGCGATTGGGCCAAGGGCCAGGGTCGGCAAGAATGTCAGGCCGCCCACCAGTAAAATGGTCACAGTCAACAGCGCCACAAACAGCGGGCCGTGGGTGGGGAAACTGTCCTGGCCAATGGGCGCGGTTTTCTTCATCGCCAGGCTGCCGGCCAGGGCCAGTACCGGGAGGATGTAACCGAAGCGCCCGATCAACATGCCCAGGCCCAGCATCAGGTTGTAGAACGGCGTGTTGGCGCTGAGCCCGGCAAATGCCGAACCGTTGTTGGCACTGGCCGAGGTGAAGGCATAGAGGATCTGGCTGAAACCATGGGGCCCGGGGTTGCTCACCGAAGCCACGGCACTTGGCAATACGGCAGCGATAGCCCCCAGCACCAGCACCCCCACCGGCATCACCAGCAAGGTCACCACCAGCAACTGGACCTCTTTGGCCTGCAGTTTTTTACCGAGGTATTCCGGGGTGCGGCCAATCATCAGGCCGGCCAGGAACACGGCGATCAACACGTTGAGCAACATGCCGTAGAGCCCGGCACCGACGCCGCCGAAGATCACTTCGCCGACCATCATGTTGACCAGCGCCACCATTCCGCCAAGCGGGTTGAGGCTGTCGTGCATACCGTTCACCGAACCGTTGGAGGCGGCGGTGGTGGTTTCGGTCCAGAGCACGGTGCCCGTGGTGCCGAAGCGCACTTCCTTGCCTTCCAGCGGCGCGGTTTGCTCCACCAGCGGGCTGTTCAAGGTCGGGTTGGGCTGGTATTCGGCGTACAGCGCCGTACCGCCGCCGATCAGGAACAATGCCAGCATGCAGGCGATGATGGCCCGGCTCTGACGCAGATCCTTGACGTAATGGCCAAAGGTGAACACCAGCGCCACCGGAATCAGGATGATCGAAGCCATCTCGAACAGGTTGCTCCAGGCGCTCGGGTTCTCGAACGGGTGCGCCGAGTTGACGCCGAAAAAGCCGCCGCCGTTGGTACCCAGTTGCTTGATCGCAATCTGGCTGGCCGCCGGGCCCAGAGGAATGACCTGATCCGCGCCTTGCAGGGTCAGCGCATTGACGTAGTGGGCGAAGGTTTGTGGCACCCCCTGCCAGACCAGAAACAGCGCCAGCACCAGACACAGCGGCAACAGGCCGTAGAGCGTAGCGCGGGTCATGTCGACCCAGAAGTTGCCCAGGGTTTGCGCCGAGCGGCGGCTGATACCTCGGCACAGCGCAACCAGCACCGCCAGACCGGTGGCCGCGCTGACGAAGTTCTGCACGGTCAGACCGGCCATCTGGCTGAAGTAACTGAGGGTCGCTTCACCGCTGTAGCTCTGCCAGTTGGTGTTGGTGACAAAACTCACAGCGGTATTGAATGCCTGGGTCCACTCTTGCCCCGGCAACTGCTGCGGGTTAAGGGGTAAATACTGTTGCAGCAACAAAATGGCGAACAACAGCACAAAACCCGCCAGGTTGAATGCCAGCAGGGCCAGGGTGTATTTCTGCCAGCTTTGCTCGGTGCCCGGGTCAACCCCGGCGACGCGGTAGCAGACCTTCTCCACCGGCCCCAATACCGGAGTCAGCCAGGTGCGCTGGCCTTCCATCACCCGATAATAAAAACGCCCGAGAAAGGGCGCCGGCAGCAGCACCAACGCGAAGAAAGCAAGAATCAGCGCATAGTCATAACTGTGCATACCCGCTCCTAGTTCCGATCTGCGCGCAACAGCGCAACCAGCAGATAAACGAACAGCCCCACTGCCAACAGCAGCGACACCCCATCCAGAACGCCCATGACAAATCTCCCCGTAACGGCAATTGCCGCGTGTAGGAAGAGTGTGCGCAACATGGGCGTAAAGGATCGAGATCGAGGGGGATGCGGGGGCGTAAAGAAGGCGTAAAAAACCGAGCTTACCTGTAGGAGCGAGCTTGCCTCGCGAGCTCTTCGCAGCCAGATTCAAGAGCCAGCGAGGCATGCCCCCGTAAGGGTTTTAGTGCAGCAGCGGTGTGTCCAGCACCTCGGACTGCCCGCCCAGCACGCTTTCGCTCAGCTGGACAAACACCTGGGTATTGACCTTGTCCAGACGCATCAAGGCCTGGCTGACGTCATCCAGTGAACGCTTGTTGCGGGTTTGCAAACGGATATCGCGGTCCAGCGCCTGCAGCAGCGTTACAGCCCGCGCCACCATCGCCGGGCTGGCCGGGCCACGCAGGCGGGTCACGCCTTTGCCGGCAGCATTGAGTCGGTGCTGCAGAGCCTGGTAACGCTCGTCACTCATGCCACCGGCACGGCGCATCAACTCAATGGCGTAATACTCACTCAGCCCTTCGCCAATCCAGGCATGCTCCGGCTCGACATTGATCGCGCTGAACAGCTGCACCAGTTCGCGCAACAACGGACTGCTCCCTGCTTCATTGACCAGAGGCAGGGTACTGGAGAGGTAAATCGAGTTGCGCGCCGCGGCACTGCCTTTCCACATCGGACTGCCCGCACCGACGATCAGCAGTTTGGCCGGGTTACGCGGGAATACGGCTTGCACCTGGGGCCAAACGAACGTCAGCAGGGTCAGCACATCCATACGCCGCATGCCCTGCCCCTTGGGCGCGGAGACAGTCACTTCGGTTTCCCCCAGCATGGTGCGGCGACTGCCCAGCGTACCGGCGAGCATCCAGCCGGTCGGCCGGTCAAACACACGGGAGACATCGTCGATGCGAAAACGGTTTTTGCCGATCCGCGGCCATGGGGTTTCGATGCTTTTCCAGCCCGGTGGCAACTCGAACGCCAGACGCGACACCAGTTCGCTGCCGTCCTGCTGATCGAGACTGGCCGCAGGGACCAGGTCTTCGCCGCGAAACAACGCCCACTGCGGGGTGATCCGCGTGTCGAAGCTGCCGTTCTTGCGCTGATGGTTCAAGTGCACGCGGTAGCTCAGGTTGGCCTTGCCCGGCGCCGGGTGCCACAGGCCACGGCTGTGATGTGCATCGGGGGTCAGCTGCCACTGGCCGTCAGCCTTGAAATCGCTGTAACTGCCCGGTGGCCCAAGGTCGAAATCCAGGCTGCGCACTGCCGTTCCTTCGGCCAGGGTCAAGCGCACCTCAGCCTGATCGCTTTGCGGCAACAGGCGGACATGGTAGTCAAAGTCGACTTTCTTGGCGGCCCACAGCGGGCTGCTGACTATCAGTAGCAGCAGCCCCAGAGGCCATTGGTATCGCAGCGGCATACACACTCCATGGCACCGCTCCGGCACTTAACCGGCGCGAAAAATCAGATGATCTTCCCAGTCGTCTTCCGGCACGCTGCCCTCGGCGAGCATGCGTCCGGATTGCGAAATGCGTTCGTGGTGCACCGCGTCAGGGTCGCCACACACCAGATGGTGCCAGAGCGGCAGGTCCTTGCGTTCACTGACAAGGCGGTAGCCACAGGTCGGCGGCAACCACTTGAACTCTTCGGCCTTGCCCGGCGACAACTGAATGCAGTCCGGAACACTGTCGCGACGCTTGGCGTAATCGGTGCATTGACAGGTTTTCAGGTCGAGCAATTTGCAGGCAATGCGCGTGTAGTAGACGCTGTTATCGTCTTCATCCTCGAGCTTCTGCAAGCAGCACAGGCCGCATCCGTCGCACAGCGACTCCCATTCCTCTTGATCGAGTTGATCGAGGGTTTTGCGGATCCAGAACGGTTCAACTATTGCGGCCATGGCTCAAACATCAACATCAGGGAGTGGAAAAGGCCGCCAGTCTAGTGCCCCGCGCTCCCCGGGCCAAGCGCTGGTGACTGACGGTGTCACTGGACTTGTCACGTTCAAGGCGTAACAGTAGCTTTGTACCCGCCAAATCAACTCAGGAAAATCGAATGCCTGCTTCCAATCGCATTGCCGAACACCAGATCCATGAGCAGTTCACCCAACGCTGGTCGCCCCGAGCCTTCACTGACGAAAGCATCGACAAGGCCACCCTGCTGAGCTTTTTCGAAGCCGCCCGCTGGGCACCTTCGGCCTACAACTCGCAGCCCTGGCGCTTTCTGTTCGCCCTGCGTGGCACCCCGGATTTCGAGCGTTACCTGAGCCTGCTGGTGGAGTTCAACCAGGGCTGGGCCAAACACGCTGCGGCGCTGGTGGTGATTGTGTCGAAAACCACATTCGCCGCGCCGGGTACTACAGAAGAAAAGCCGGCTCCGACCAACGCCTTCGATACCGGCGCTGCCTGGGGCCATCTGGCGCTGCAAGCGCACTTGAGCGGCTGGCACACCCACGGCATGAGCGGCCTGGATTACGAACGCGCACGTCAGGAACTGAAAATCCCTGAGGGCTATGCCATTCAGGCGATGGTGGCCATCGGCAAACTGGGCGACAAGGCCAGCCTGGTGGATTACCTGCAGGCCAAGGAAGTCCCTAGCCAGCGTGAGCCGCTGAGCAAGCTGGTAGCCGAGGGTGACTTCAGCCTTTAACGCCCCAACCCTGCGGGAGCCAGCTTGCTGGCGATGGTTGCGGTGCGCTGTATCAGGCGAGCCCCGTCGCCGGCATCGCTGGCAAGCCAGCTCCCACAAGTGCCTCACCCGCCTGGAACACCCCAACCCTGTGGGAGCCAGCTTGCTGGCGATAGTCGCGGTGCGCTGTATCAGGCGAGCCCTGTCACCGGCATCGCTGGCAACCCAGCTCCCACAATGGTGTATGGGCCCTGTGGGAGCCAGCTTGCTGGCGATGGTAGCGGTGCGCTGTATCAGACGAGCCCCGTCGCCGGCATCGCTGGCAAGCCAGCTCCCACAATGGTGTATGGGCCCTGTGGGAGCCAGCTTGCTGGCGATGGTAGCGGTGCGCTGTATCAGCCGAGCTCCGTCGCCGGCATCGCTGGCAAGCCAACGGC